>CAMCCU010000028.1 GCA_945872975.1 Pedosphaera parvula Ellin514 | reverse complement strand
GCTCCGACGGTTCCGGATGATGTGACCGGACTCGCCGGACTGGTGATGGTGAACGGGCGGCGTCTTCTGCTCGGCGGAATTTCCACTTACGAAAACCCTGCGCACAAAGCGGCGGTCGGCGGATGGGAGCTGAACAAAACCGTCGGTCGCCTCACTGGCGGGCCGGTGTTTGACATCGCGCCTGCGGAGAGTTCGACCGGACCGCTGGGCGTCGGTGATTATGATGGCGACGGCGATCTTGATGTGTTTGTCGGTGGCCGTGTCTTGCCGGGCGCCTATCCGCAATCGTCGTCGTCGCGTCTCTATCGTCAGGACCAGAACCGCCTGCTGCTCGATGCGACGAATCAGGTCGCGTTGGATCAGGTCGGCCTGGTGAGCGGCGCGGTCTGGAGCGACTTGACGGGCGATGGTTTTGCCGAGCTTGTTCTCGCCTGCGAATGGGGTCCGCTGAAGATCTTCCGCAACGAGAAAGGCAGATTGCTGCGGTGGAATCCCCACGTGTCTGGCGCTGCGCTGGATGCCAGAGTGACGACTCTCGATCATCTGACGGGCTGGTGGAACAGCGTGACGACGGCTGATTTGGACGGCGACGGACGGCTGGACATCATCGGCGGCAACTGGGGCTTGAACTCGCCGGACCGTGCGAGCATGGCGCAGCCAGCGCGGCTGTTCTACGGCGACATCGGTGGCCGCGGCGCGGTTGACATGATGGAGACTTACTTCGCGACTGAGCTGGGAGCCGTGGTTCCGCGTCGTTCCCTCTCTGCGTTGTCGCAAGCGGCTCCCCGGCTGTCCGAACTGTTTTCAACGCATCGGGAGTTCAGTGGCGTTTCGGCGGGAGAGATTTTCAAACGGTTGCAATTCCAACCTGCAGAAGTGCAGGCGACCACGCTCGCCTCCATGGTTCTCCTGAATCGCGGCGATTACTTTGAGGCGGTGCCGCTGCCCGTGGAAGCCCAGCTCGCGCCGGCCTTCGGCATCACTGCGGCGGACTTCGATGGCGACGGACAGCAGGATGTATTTTTCGCGCAGAACTTTTTCGCGCTGCGTCCGGACTTGTCCCGTTTGGATGCCGGTCGCGGACTCTTGTTGCGCGGTGTTGGCGGAGGAAGGCTCGAACCAATGACCGGACCGGACTCAGGGCTGATCATCTACGGCGAACAGCGCGGTGCCGCTGCGGGCGATTTCAATGAAGACGGACGGGTTGATCTCGTGGTGACCCAGAATGGCGCGGCCACGAAGCTGTTCCAGAACGCCACGGGCCGGGCTGGTCTTCGGTTGAAGTTGAAGGGGCCTCCGGGCAATCCGCAGGGCGTTGGGGCGGTCATCCGGCTCCATGCGCCTCAGGGCGGCGGACAGGCGTATGAGGTGCGCGCCGGTTCGGGCTATTGGTCTCAGGATGCCGCTGTCGTGGTCGTGCCGGTAGCCGGGCTTGGCCAGCGCATCTCCGTTCTGTGGCCCGGCGGCAAAGTCGTTCAGGTCAGCCTGCCAGCGGCTGGTCGCGAGTTCTCAGTGGATTACTCGGGCACGGTGCAAGTGATTCACTAAGACTGGGAGCGGAGCGGGAGCGGTATGCTCAAAACCCGGATTCCCACGAGTCATGCCTGACCGACGAGTCGGGGATGGCGAACTAGAATTTGCCCTGAACTGAGAAGTCCCTTACTTTCTCGCGATTCCACCGGACGAGCATTCTTCTCCGAACGATCAATTTAACCGAATCACGATGTATAAACTGAGTCTGTTTTCTTCCTGGCGATGGCTGTCACTTTGCCTGGCTCTGGTGTCCGGCAACGGCGCATTCGGTGCGCCGCGAATCTCCGAATTCATGGCCGCGAACGGTTCGTTTCTCGCGGACGAAGACGGCGTGTTTTCGGACTGGATTGAGATTCATAATCCGGATGTCTCACCGATCTCGCTGGCGGGCTACCATCTCACGGACAACCCGGGGAACTTGAACAAATGGACCTTTCCCGCAGTGACGCTGAATCCCGGAGCCTATCTGGTTGTGTTCGCCTCAGGGAAGAATCGCATTGATCCGGCGGGCCGGCTGCACACGGATTTCCAACTCTCGGCGGATGGTGGCTATCTGGCGCTGGTGGCTCCGGATGAAGTGACGGTGGTCAGCGGCTTTGCTCCGGCTTACCCGCAGCAGTTCGAGAACGAATCGTTCGGACTCGGCCAGCCGGGTGCCGCCGGCAGCGTCAACCTCACCCCGGCGTGGAGTCAGCCGGGCAACTACGCGAACGTCTACATCACGGGCAGGCAGGCCTCGAGCGAGAACGCCAATTCGGACAATCTCGATCTCGGCATCGGCGGCGCCAACAGCCAGGCCTATTTGTGGTTCGATTTTTCGAGCCGGCTGGGGCAGCTCCCCGTGGGGGCTGTGGTGACTTCCGCGACACTTGCGTGGCGCGGCACCGTCAGCTCGACGCTCATCGGGTCGCCGACGGTGAATTCGTTGCTCGGCGTTTTTCCGGTGCCGGATGCCCGGCATGGAATTGACACGGTGGCGGCGGCCTTCAGTGGTCGTGACCTGGTGGATTACTACGCGACTCACCCGCCTGCGGCGTCGTTCAACGCGGTGCGCGGGCAGGTGCCCAGTGTCACTTGGAATATCGCCTCGCTCGTGCAGAAATGGGTCGATAATCCCGGAATGGCGCAGCGCGGTCAGCTCATGATTCTCAATTCTGCCCGCCCCATGTTCATGGATTGGGCCACTGACGCCGCAGGCAAGCCGGTCATCACGCTGGACGTCGCGACGACTAGCGATACCAATGTGCCTCCGGCGTGGAGTTACTTCTCGACTCCCACGCCCGGCGCGCCCAATGCCGCCGGCATCCGCGCCGGTCCGGTCTTTGCCTCGGTGGCGAGAAAGGTCCCGCAGCCAGCGCCCGGTCCCCTGACCGTCACCGCGACGATGCTTGCGGCCAACGATCCTGTGACGACGGTGAAGCTCTACTACCGGGCGATGTTTGCCGCCGAGACCATGCTGTCGCTGACGGACAATGGCACCGGCGGCGATGTGACGGCAGGCGATGGCATCTGGACGGCGATCATTCCGGGGGCGGCATTTGTGCCGGGAGAAATGACTCGCTGGCGCTTCGTCGCCACGGATAGCAGGGGCACTGAAACGCGGGAGCCAGCCTTCCGCGATCCGCTCGATTCCCACCAGTATTTCGGCACCGTGGCGCAGGATGCCGGTCTGCAATCCCTGCTCCCGGTGCTTCACTGGTTCACTAGCAATCCGAGCGGAGCCGGCACCGCCGCCGGGTCACGCGGCGCGGTTTATTACCTGGGCGAGCTCTACGACAATGTGCTGTTCAACATCCACGGGC
The DNA here is from genome assembly GCA_945872975.1 of Pedosphaera parvula Ellin514. GTDB lineage: Bacteria > Verrucomicrobiota > Verrucomicrobiia > Limisphaerales > JADJPG01 > JADJPG01. The sequence goes on along the minus strand of CAMCCU010000028.1, from coordinate 17,596 downwards.
AGTCCACCGCTGGCTTCCCGAAGAAGAGCCACAACCTCGATTTCAATCGCACGCAGCGATTCCGTTGGAGCACGAACGCCCCGCGCGTGGCTGACATCGATCTGCTGACCAATTGGGCCGACAAATCGAAAGTGCGCCACGTGCTGGGCTACGAAGTGATGCGCGAGGCAGGCGTGGCCGCGCATTTTGCCTACACCGTGCGGGTCGAACAGAACGGGAGCTTTTTCAGCACTGCGGATTTTGTCGAAGATGCGGATGATATCTACCTCGATCGTGCTGGGCTCAATCCCCTGGGCTCCCTCTACAAGATGTATAGCAACACGCTGTCGCCAGGTGACAGCATCCTGTCGCCCGCAGTGGAAAAGAAGAACGGCGATCCCAACGATCGATCCGATCTCCAGGCATTGATCAATGGTCTGGCGCTCACCGGCCCCGCGCTCACCGCCTACCTTTACGACAACATCGACCTCCCGGCGTGCGTGAACATGCTCGCCGCCAACTCGGTGATCCGGAACGTCGATATGCACAGCAAAAACTGGTACGTCTATCGCGATACCGGCCGGAGCGGCGAGTGGTCCATCCTGCCGTGGGACCTCGACCTGTCGCACGGGCGCACGTGGAACACGCCGAACACTTACTTCGACAACGCGCTCTATAGCGATGGCCTTGTGGTCACGGGCAATTCCATTCGGCTGGTCTCCCACCTGTTCTCAATTCCCGCCACCCGGGCCATGATCCTGCGCCGCATTCGCACGCTCACGGATCGGTTCCTCCAGCCGCCGCCTGCTCCGGGAACGCCGGAAATCGAATTGTATTACGAACGACGCCTCAACGAGCAATCCGCGCTTATCGATCCTCCGGCGATCATACCGTCCGATGCCCGACGTGATTTTGAAAAGTGGGGCTCCTGGCTTCAGGCCGGCGCTGTCGTGCCGTACACGAATACCGATCCAGCCGTGGAAACGATGGCTGAAGCGATTCAGCGCTGGAAGACGGAGTATCTGCCCGCGCGCCGCAACTACATCTACAACACCCAAGTGGTCGGCAAGGGCGGCGAGATCCCGCAACCCCAGACCGGCGGGGCCAGTTTCCTCTATACGCCGCTCGTCGTGGCGGGCGCACCCGCCAAAGTGCTCGTGCCCACCAACGGCAGTCTGAGTGTGAACTGGATCGGCATCCCCTCGTTCGAGCCTTTCAACACCGCCGGCTGGATCAGCGGCACCACGGGCGTCGGATACGAGCGCGGCGCTGGTTACGAAACGCTCATCGGCGTGAACGTGAACAGCCAGATGCAGAGCAACAACAGCGTCTATATCCGCATCGAATTCAACGTCACCAATCCGGCCGCCTTCGACCGGCTCGAGCTGCGGATGAAATACGACGACGGCTTCGTGGCTTTCCTCAACGGAGCGGTGCTGGCTTCGGCTAATTCACCGGCTTCACCTCAATGGAACTCCAGCGCTGCGGGGTCGCACGAAGCCAATGCGTCGGCCTTCGATGTCTACGATGTCACGGACAAGAAGAGCAACCTGCGCGTCGGTCGGAACATTCTCGCGATTCAGGGATTCAACGACAACGTCGCGAGCAGCGACCTGATCATCTTGCCGGAGCTTTATGGCGCGGCGCTGGGTCCGGTGAACACCAACCAGCCGGTGATCAGCTTCGGCACCATCGAGTTCAACCCCGCCTCGGGGAATCAGGACCAGGAGTATATCCAGCTGATCAATCCGAACCCGATCGCCGTGGATATCTCTGACTGGCGTTTGAAAGGCGGCATCGAGCACACGTTCGCGCCCGGGACAGTCCTGGCGCCCGGCGGCTTGCTTTACGTCTGCGCGAACTCCGCCGCGTTCCGCGCCCGCACTGTTTCGCCGAAAGGTGGCGAGGGGCTTTTCGTGCAGGGCGGTTACAACGGGCATCTTTCCAACTTCGGTGAAACGCTCAGGCTCATCGACACCGCTGGCGCGACGAACAGCGCTATGACTTATGTGGGGCAGGCCTCGGATGCGCAACGCTACCTGGTGGTCAGCGAGCTGATGTATCATCCCTCCGGCGATGGGCTGGCTGAATTCATCGAGCTATTGAACATCAGTGGCTCGGTCACGCTGGATCTGGCCGGTGTGCATTTTACGCAGGGCGTGGAATTCAGTTTCACCAACAGCGCAATTCAATCCCTGGCGCCGGGGGCGCGCGTGCTGGTGGTGCGCAGCCTTGCCGCTTTCACTGCGGTGCATGGAGCGGGACTTCCGGTGGCGGGTGTTTTCGCGAACGCCTCCGCGCTCAGCAATGGCGGCGAACTGATCAAACTCGAAGATGCCGACAACGGAACCATTCGCGAGTTCACCTACAATGACGTGCTGCCGTGGCCTGCGGGCGCCGACGGGCTCGGTCACAGCCTCGTCTTGATCTCTCCTCAGACCAATCCCGACCATGCCCTGGCCGCGAACTGGCGCCCCAGTGCGCGGCCCGGTGGCAGCCCGGGCGGGACGGATGTCACGCCGTTTCCAGCCGATCCCATGGGCGACGCCGACGGCAATGGCGATCGTGATCTTCTCGATTATGCGTTGGGCAATGACCTGGGGCTGACTCCCATCGTGCCCGCCTTCACCCGCCAGACGAATGCGCTCGGAGAATTCACCGCCGTTCTCGTCACCTACCCGATGAGCCTCGGCGCCGACCGCGCCAGGATCGAAGTTCTGTTTTCGACGGACCTCGCTGCATGGCAGGAAGGCGCGCCGCTGCTTGAAGCCGTTTCCATGGAGCCGCTCGGCGATGGGAGAGCGTTGGTCACTCGGCGTGTCCTGCCGCCGCTCCGCGACGAGCCTCAGATTTTCATGCGCCTGCGGGCTGTTGTGCCGTAATTGAAACGACGGCTTGGTCGGCATCGTGGATCTGGCCAACTGAATTTCTCGCAACTATAGTGCGGCCCATGTTCAGACACATGGTCCGATCAGCGTGCGTCCTTCTGCTAATGTTTGGCGTGGCAGGATGCGACCGCAAACCGTCCGGTTCTGCCGCGAATGATTCTTCCGATCAGTTCCTCAGCCTGATGAACGCCGGAAAGAATTATCTGGATCAGGGCGACGCCACCAATGCGCTCGCGATCTACAAAAGGGCGGAGGCCATGGTTCCGAACGACGCCGATGTGCATTTGAATCTGGCCAATGCCTGTCTGGTCGGCGGACTGGCGGGTGAGGCGATTCGCGAGGCGGACGAAGTTCTCAAACTCGAGCCCAATTCAGCAGCGGCTTACTTTGTCAAAGGAGCGGCGTACCTCCGTCTGTCAAACCCGGAGGAAGCGGCGAAAGCCTTGGAGAACGCGAGGAAGATTGATCCCGGCGAATCGGCGACATTCTTTCAGCTAGGGAAGGCGAGAATGGGATTGAAGCAATGGGATCAAGCCATTGCTGCGTTCAAGGAGGGATTGGGAATGGATCCCAACCGTCTGCACTCGGCGGTGCATTACCTGTTGGGGCAGTCGCTCCTTCGCGCTGGTCGCCAGGAGGAGGCGCAGCAGGAACTTCAACGGCACCAGGCCAATCTCGAAGGAGGCGGGACCGCTGTGAACGACGGCACCTTCGAGCGGAGCAAGTTCACCCAGGCCCGGGTGCCATTCAAACTCGAGCAACCGGAGAAGGAAGGAATCCGAGTCCGATTTGTGGATGGGACCAAGGAGGTCTTCGGTGACGGTGCACAGAATTTTTCCGGTCCGATCGCGGTCATCGATCCGAACCACACGGGCTGGAACAGCTTGTTCGTGGTCGAGAAGGGGCCGCCGCCAGGTGCGGGTCGCACCTTTCGCTTGTTGTGGAATACCAATGGCGCGTTCCGTCCCTATGCCGCTTCCTACCCGTCGATCCAGGGGGCGAGCTATTCCAAAATGCTGGCCGGCGATCTTCAGAATGATCGCTTCGAGGACGTGGTGGTGCTCGGGGACACGGGAAGCCATCTCTTCAAATTCGCGACAAACGGGCTGGCGACGGATGCCTCGTCGCTGAGTCGCCTGGGCACGTTGAGCGCGACGGACGGGATGCTCATGGATCTGGATTTCACGGGGAAGCTGGATCTGATTGCGGTGACGGGACGGACCAACGGGGTGCAGGTGTATCGCCAGTTCGGCCCGCTGCTTTTCACCAACATCACCAGTCGATCGGGAATTCCCGCTTCATTGCAGGGCGCGCAGGGAGTCCTGATGGAAGACTGGAACCGCGACCAGAATATGGATGTGTTCGTGAGCCGGAGGGATGGGCCACCGCTGCTTCTGGACAAGGAGCGCGGCGGGCGACTTGTTCCCCGTGAGCCAACGAACTGGGTCGCCGGTGCCGTTTTTTGCGCCGGCGATTTCGACAACGACCTGCGACCGGATCTGGCGGTGGTGAGTGATGGGAAAATCAGCATCTGCTCCAATGGCGGCGAGCGAAGGGAAATCGCTGTGCCGGGCACTGCGGGTTTCCGCCAGATCGTGGCAGTCGATTATGACGGCGACGGTTGGCTGGATCTCTGGTTGATCGGAGAAAAAATCCGGGTCTGGCGGAATTTCGGCCTCGCCGGATTTCAGGAGCAAACCGCCCAGCTCGGCCTCGATCAATTCGATGGCGGCGCGGTGTCGGAAATCCACTTCGCGGATTTCGATCTGGACTGCGATTCGGATGCCGTCGTCGCCCTGGTGGGCGGGGGACTGCGTTTCCTGCGCAATGAGGGCGGCAACGCCAATTCGCAGGTCAAAGTGCGGTTGTTCGGGACTCGTTCCAACGCCAGCGGGCTTGGCTGCAAAGTCGAGATCGAAACCGGCGGGCTGCGCCTGATCCGGACGATTCAACGCCTGCCGGTGGAGCTGGGCGTCGGGAAACACCAGAAGCTGGATTCGTTTCTGGTGCATTGGTTCAACTGGCCCCAGGGCTCTGCGGAACTGCCGTTCAATTGCCGGGAGCCGCTCTTCGCGTTGGAGCTGTCGATCCAGGAAGGCTCCTGTCCCTACGTGTATGTGTGGGATGGGAAACGGTTCCAGTTTGTCACAGATATTCTGGGAGCTGCGCCGCTCGGTCTGCCTGTGGCCGAGGGCCGCTATATCGAGGCCGATCCGGAAGAGCTGGTTTGGATTGGAAACGAGCAGACCTTCATTCCGCGCGATGGAGACTACCAGCTTCAGATCACCGAAGAGCTGCGCGAGGTCCTCTATCTGGACGAAGCAAAACTGGTGGTGGTGGACCGTGAGCCGGGCACGGAAGTGCATTCCACGGACAAGCTGCTTCCGGGCAGGCCATTCCCGAAGGGCTCGCTGGTAACGCTCCACCACGAACATCCGTTGCAGCGGGCGGAGTTGCTGGATGGGCAGGAGGTCACTTCTGCTTTGAAGACTGTGGATGGTCGGCGCGTGTCGCCACCGACGCTGCGCATCCCGCAGCTCCGCGGATTGGCAGAACCATACGGAGTCGTGTTGGATTTCGGGCCGGTCGACGCCGGCAAACCGCTGGTTCTGGTGATGAATGGCTGGCTTCGGTTCGGCGGCGGCATGGCCAATATCGCCGCGTCCCAGGATCCATCGCTCCCGTTTCCGTTCCCCTCTCTGGAAGCGGAAGTCGCGCCTGGAAAGTGGAAGGCGCTGGATGTGACCGTGGGCGCCCCCGCCGGAAAGACGAAGACGATCCTGGTGGATCTGGAAGGGAAACTGGAAGCCGGCACGCGCCGGTTGCGTTGGACGGGAGCCTTCGAGATTCATTGGGACCGCATCGCCTTGATGGAGAAGAAATCGAACGCGCAGACAGCCGTTGCTTTCGTTGCTCCTAACGAAGCCGATCTGCATTTCCGTGGCTTCAGCTCGATACAAAACCTGCCGCTGGATTGGCCGCTTTCTCCGGACTACGACATCGTCAGCTCGAATTCATACTGGACGATCACGCCAGGTGGATGGTGTACGCGCTATGGTGACGTCTCGGAGCTAATCACCTCTCGCGATGAAGGGCTCGCCTTGCTGAATGGTGGCGATGAATTGACTCTGAAATTTGCCGCGCACTCTCTGCCGTCGAAGCCGCCCGGAACCGTTCGCGAGTTTTTCCTCTACGTGGATGGATGGGACAAGGACTCCGATTTTCATGTCGCCACGGGCACGGAAGTGGAGCCGTTGCCGTTTCACGGAATGGACGATCAACTCATCGGTCGGGAGAAGCGGCCACGGTTCCCGAGTGACGCGCTGCACCAGAAATATAATACCCGCTGGGTCGAAGGAAGAGTTCTCAAGCAAACGGCAGGTGCGCGGGTGAGAAAGTGAGAAAGTGGGTGCTGGCGCACGCTGTCAGCCCTGCTTTCTCACCTGCATTTTCAGGGATCCTGCCGGAGCATTTTCCGCAGCTCTGAGAGGCTCGGCACTCCGGGTTGCGCCGAGAGGATGCGACCTGAGTCGTCCGTGATCACGGTGGAGGGCAGGGCAAATTCGCCGGAGAGAGCTTTCGCATAAGCCGCGATGACTTCCGCGCGTTTCGCCGGAGCGATGTTAACCAGTCGCGATGTCGGTTTCCATTGTTTGGCGTAGGCGGCCAGCTTGGCGTTGTCGTCAGCTTCATCGACCGGCAGCGCGACCATGTCGACGCCTTCGGCGCTCAATTCCTCCTTCAGCCGTCGCAAGAGGGGCAGGTTGTCCGTGGAGAAGGAGGTTGCAAAGGTCGTGTAGACGCGCAGTCGCGCTGGCTTGGCGGCGATGTCCGCAGCGCGCATCGAGAAGAAGGGTCTAGTGATCGTCTTCGTCGCCGGAGCCGTTTGTTTGACGCGGTAGGGCTTGAGCGTGAAAGCCTCCCCGGCAGGAGCGTCGGCCGGGTTTTCGTAGGCGGTCAGCAGGGTTCCCTCCGGAACGTTTTTTACGGACGTCGTTTTGCCTGACGGCCAGCGCACGGAGATCGAGGCCGCCGACGGACGTGAGCCAATACCGACGGACATCGTCGCAGAATTTTGGATGGACCAGCCGTCTCCGCAGCGATGTTCGCGAATGAGTTTTTGGTCCCCAAGGTCCACCGCGACGCGCGCGCCGTAGCCATCCCGGCAGGCGAATTCCTTCGAGGGCGTCGAGGTTCGATTCCCGCCAACGAAGCGGATGGCAATCATGCCGCCCGTGTGGCCTGCCTTCGCCATTTCATTGTGGTAAAGGTTGAAAAGGGGCTGGTTGGCGTTGACCAGCGCGACGTCCTGCCAGCCATCGCGATCGTAGTCCAGCACTGCGAAGCCGCGGCTGTCCGCCGGATTATCCAATCCCGAGAGGCTGGAGATGTCCGCGAAGGATCGGCCGCCCCGGTTCGCGAAGTAATGGTTGCGCTCGTTGCCGTTGAGGGAATGGACCAGGATTTTGTCGCCCACCCGATCGACCCCGGACAGACGCAGGTCAATCTGCGGACCGAGATTGTCGGGCGCCGGGGTGCGTTTCCACTCGGGAGAGAACCGGAAGGACTGGCGCGCGAGGTTATCGTCCGTGCGCACCATGGTCCGCCAGAGATTGCTTTCGAGATCCAGTTCGGAGGAGAGCTCCTTTGGCGCGGTGAAGTAACCGCTGAGCACATACAGATCGAGGAAGCTGTCGTTGTCGAAATCGACGAAGCATCCGCCCCAGGACCACCCGGCGTTCATCACCGTCATCGCGGGCGCGGTCAGACCGGCGACCTGTTTGAATTTGCTGTTGGCCTGTTTCTTGTAGAGCCAGTTCCCGGCAGCGGATTCAACGAACATCTTGTCCAGCCCCGGGATTCGGGCGGTCATGCGGCGACCGGGATCGCTATACATGTTCGAGACGTAGAGGTCTTCGCGGCCGTCATTGTCGTAGTCCCCCCAGGAAGCGCCCATGCTGTAGCCGTAATAATTCAGCTCCGACTCGGACGTCACATCCGTGAAGCCGGCGGGTCCGTCGTTGCGAAACAAGACGCTCGGGGCCCAATCGTTGGCCACGAAAAGGTCCGGCCTTCCGTCCTCATTGTAATCGCACCAGGTGGCTTGAAGAGAATTGCGCCACAAACCGACGGTGTTGTTCTCGGGTGCCGGTTCGAAACGTCCACCGCCACGATTGACGAGTAAAACATTGGGAGGGCCGACCTGGTCAAGCACCGTGCCGCCGATGCGCCGTTTGTGTTCCGCGATCCGGCGGCGGTATTCCCTGGCCAGCTCTGGAGAGAAGAACTCATCCGGCCAATCGAATTCACCTTCCTTGCTCTGGGCCACGCCGCCAGCCGGGCTGGCACCGGCGGGAGCAGCGGGTCGGTAAGTGCAGATATAGGCATCCAGCAGGCCGTCGCCGTTGTAGTCCGCCGCTGACATCGAGATTACCGCCATCGGCATGTAGCTCGGAATGGGGTGCTGATAGAAGCGGCCGCCCTTGTTTTCCAGGTAGGTGGTCTTCAGCAGGCTTCGCCCGAGTATTGCATCCAGATCCCCGTCGTTGTCGAAGTCGGCGAAAAGCGCGCACATCGTGTGGCCTGGCAGGTCGAGGCCCCGCGATGCCGCGTCCTCGGTGAACGTGCCGTCGCCATTGTTGTGGAGCAGCATGTTCTTTCCGATTCGGACGGTGATGTAGATGTCGTCAAACCCATCTCCATCGACGTCCGCCACCGCGACTCCGTCTTTCTGGTTCGCGGAGATCGGTGCAAAATACGGGTGAGGCAGTGACTTCATGCCCTCGCGGTAATACTTCAACACCGTCTCGTAATGTTCGGAGCGCCGCGTCTTCGCCAGATCTTGAGGTGACCTCAAGGCGGTATCCAGCGCTTCGACGAACAATTGCTTCGGGCTGGCGAACCAATGCATCTCCTCTGTCTTCCAGGCAATGATCTGCCAACCCGGCACTGGCTCGCCTGTCACGGCCTTCGCGCGCTGCCAGCTTAGTTTCATTTTGCCATGCAGCGAACGCCACTCGCCGGACTTCATCTTCGCCAGCGCCTCGAAGCCTCCCGTGGCCTCATACCGCATGGTGTCGCCGTCCGGATGGTTTCCGTCGCTGATAAATACCTTCGCGTGCTCAAACCACGAGACCGCGTCCAGCAAAGGACGCCATAGATCAACTTTCGTCACTTCCTTCGTCTCCTTGGCTGGTGGCCACGTCCGTGACTCAACCATTCCGGCATCGGCCACCGTCATCGCCGGCGCTGCGCCGAGATCAGATATGCTCACGGATGAGGCGAACACGGACTCTGCTCCCGGCCCGGGGAGGCTGAGATTGAGGAGGCCCTTCGAGAGCGCGCTCAGCTTGGGGCTTAGTGCCAGATACGTTTCCTCCGCCGTGACCATTGCACTGACCACGGCCGCATCCTTCGCCGCGGTCTGTATTTCGTTGGCAGCGGCTACCTCCGGAGGGGCGGCGGCGCTCCTGGGTTGGCGATCCATCATCTTCCAAACGGGAACAGCCAGGGACAGCGACAGGAGGAGAAGTGCCACCACGGACTGGCGGCGGCCTGCCCAAAAGGCGGCGATGGCCAGGAGGCTGAACAGCGCATAGAGCCACCTCTCGTCCCACTTCACCAGGGCGATGGCGCACACCCAGGCGGTTCCAAACAGAAAGTAAAAGTTCCTCGCTCCAGTCGGGCGAGGTATGGGGGCTGGGCTGCGAGGCTTCATGCTGAGAGCACAAAATAACGTGCCTGGCCGCAGGGCTGCGAGTTAATTTTGGATGCGGGCATGAAAGCCGGTGAGAAACATCCTGGAGGGATGTCAGACGGTAGCCGGGGGTCGAGCGAAGCGATACCCCCGGTTCAGGCATGGTAAGAGGTCGCACCCCGGCGGGGTGCCAGAACCGGTGTTCTGCGCGTCCACTGGCACCGCCCCACCTCGCTGCCTCAAGCCCTGCTCCAGCTACGCTCCCTCTACGCCAGACTTTAACCCGGAAAACCAAACACCAATGTCCATTCAAGGCTTTTCTCCCATAAGCCACCGCCCTTGCCATGACGCACCGGCGCGCGTTGTGACTTCCCCCGCCTCCTCCGGAGCGTCCATTCCTTCCGCCCGGAACCCCACTGTTTCATCCGATGAACTCCCCGTTTCGGCCAGGGACTTCCCCGTTTCAACAGGGAATCCTGGCGGACGATCCGGGGAACTGCCGGTCTAATCCATGAAGGTTTCCCGCCACGGATAACTCAACGACGTCGTGGCCGTGGCCGTGACGGTGAAGCTCGCGTTGCCACTGACATCGACCACCGGATTAGTCGACGGAGCGATGATGCCCGGCGGTGTGCTTAGGAATCACGTCACGGTTCTCCGGTGAGTTTTAATTGAGCGAGCAGCTTGCTCCGGAGCGGCTCTTCCGGCTGAAGATCGAGGGCGCGGTGCAGTTGCTCCGCCGCAGCCCGGTTCTGTCCGTCGGCCCGGAGCGTCACCGCCAGGCCCAGATAAGCCTCGATCAGATCCGGCTTCAACCGGATGGCTTCGCGGAAGGCGGCGATGCTCTCGGTGCGGTTGGCCTCACCGCCCAGGGTCAGGCCCAGGTTGAACCACGCTTCTCCGAGGTTGGGCTTGGCCTGGATGGCTGCGCGAAAGCAGGGCTGGGCTTGTTGCGCACGGCCCCGGCTCAGGCGGGCGACCCCAAGTTGCATCTGGGCTTCCACGGAACCGGGCGCGAGTTGAACCGAACGCGACAAGGCGGTCTCGGCTCCGGCGATATCGCCGAGGCGCAGGAGCGCGCGACCGAGAAAGAACAGCGCGCGATCCGATTTCGGATAAGTCTTCACTGTCTTCTCCAAAAGCCGCGCGGCCTCGGGCACGCGGCCGGTTTTGATCCATTCGTCGGCGAGGTCGATCCAGGCTTGCTCCCCCGTTTTCAATTGTTCGATCTCAAGGAGAAGTGGGTCAGAGGGTTTGTCGTTCGGTAACGTGGCCAGGGCCAGAGCGAGGCGGTCCGCCTCATTGGTGCGTCCGAGCCTTTGGTTCACGTTAATCAGGAGACGATGAGCGGCCCGGCGCGTCGAAGGATCGCCGGTGGCGATGGCCAGAAACTCCGCTGCCTCTGCGGGGCGTTCGCGCGCGTTCGCCACCTTGCCCAGTCCCAACGCAGCGGGGGCCGAGTTCGGCTCGCGCTGCCGAACGCGCTGGTAGTGTGCTTCAGCTTCTTCCACCCGACCGAGGCCCAGCAATGTGTCCGCATGCCTGAGGCGTGGCGCGGACGCGTTCTCAGAGAAGAGACGAATCGCGCGATCAAAATTGGTCGCCGCCGCCGCCGGGTTGTCGGGCAGCTGAGCCAGTCCCAGAAAGTAAGGCCAGCGCGGATTGCTGGACGCGAGCGAGGACGCCTGCGCGAAACAGTCGCGCGCTTCTGCTCGGATTTCGTGGGCCAGCAGCACCATGCCCATGCGGCCACGCGCTTCGGCGGATCGCGGCGACTTTAAGACCGCCTCACGTGCTTCCCCGATGGCGGCGGCGATGGTGGGGTCATAGCCGGCGGTGTTCACCAAGGGCGGCGGCGGTGCCGGACTTCTCCAAGCTTGTAGTGCTCCAAGCGCAGCCACGACCACCACAACGACCGCAAGCCACCATGGCCATCGCCCTAGGGAACGAAGGAGCGGCGATGTGGAGGGGCTGGATTGGTTTCGCTTCATGAGTGCGGCATCGTGTCTCGACCCGTGGTGAATGACATGGATCGGGCGGAGGTCATTTGCCAATGGCGGCGGGTCCACCGGGTGGCATCTTCTGACCTGAGCCTTTCCGCACCGTCATCACTTGATCCGCTGCGACTCCGGGAAAGTGTTCTTCACTGCCGTCCGGCCAGATCACGTCGATTCCCTCCACTCGATTTGCCGCACCCAGGCCAAAGTGGGCGCGCGGGTCGTTGCTGCAAAGGTAGCTTTGAGACGGGTTCACCCAGACGGTCTGCCGACGACCCGTCGCACTGATCGTCACTTCTGCACCATAGGCATCTCGTCCGCCAAGCGATGGCTCGATGGCGCGCACGGTCAGCCAATGCCCGCGTGGCGCGCTGTTGCGATAGACTTTCGCCGGGGCTGCGATCCGGGTGACGATCAGGTCCGGTCCGCCGTCGTTATCCAGATCGCCCACCGCCAATCCGCGGGACACCGCAGCCGTGCCTGTGAAGGCGGGATTGTCCGCAGACCGATCGGCGAAGGTGCCCGTTCCGTCGTTGAAGAAGATTTGGTTGCGTTGTTCGAAGCCATTCCAGAACGGGTCGCTGTTGGCCTTGCCTCCGGGTGCGGGCTCGATCGGAATCCGCTTGATGCCTCCATTGACCACGACCAAATCCTGCGCGCCATCGTTGTTGAGATCGCTGAAGGCAGTCCCAAAGCCCGTGCCGTGCCAGGTCGAAGCCGCCACCCTGGAAGACGCTGTCCGGTCTTGAAAGTATCCACGTGGCCCCTGCTTCCAGAGCGCGTGCGTCTCGGTGCTGAGATGGGTGACAAGAATATCAAAGAGCCCATCGCCGTTCGCGTCGCCCAGCGCGATGCCCATGTTGGCCTGCACCACGCCCATTTCATTGTAGGCAATGCCGCGCTTGGCGGCTTCTTCCGTGAACGTTCCATTCTGCTGGTTGATCAGCAGCCAGTTCACATGCCCGTCATTGGCGATCAGGATGTCGGGCCAGCGATCGCCGTTGGCATCCGCGCACACCACACCCAGGCCGGGTCCGGCCAGCTTCCCGAGACCCGCGCGCATGGTCACATCTTCAAACCGGATTCCGCCACCACGACCAGATAAGTTGTGGAACAGACGGGAGACGGTGCCGGGAAATCCGGACGGGCCACAATAGATCTGCCTGCCCTGAGGATCCTGACATTTGTTCGAATGCGAGTAGTCCACGTAGTTGACCACGATCAAATCCAGCCACCCATCTCGGTCGTAATCGAAGAACGCCGCCGACATTCCCCAGTGTGGATTGTCCAGTCCGGTCTCGCGTGTGATCTCCGCAAACTTGCCGCTGCCCCGATTGTGAAACAGGCGGACGTGGTTGAACTCCGTGATGAACACGTCCGGCTTGCCATCATTGTCCACGTCGCCGATGGCGACTCCCATCCCGAGACCTTGCAAGTCCAGTCCGCTGCCGGCGCTCACATCCTGGAATCGCCCGTCGCTCCCTTGATGAAACAGTTGATGCCTGGCGGCAGAATTGGTCCCCGCGTTCTGCAGGAGGAACACGTCCATCCTCCCGTCCCCGTCGAAGTCGAAAATGGCCGCCCCGGATCCAAGAGACTCTGGCATGAAATACGTCCCGACCGGACCTACGTCGTGGGTAAAGTTCACTCCAAGTTTCTCGGTGGCGTCTTCCAGCCAGACGGGTCCAGTCTGAGCAATCTCCTTCTTCGGTGCGGGTGGTGGTGCTTCAGAGTCTTTCTGGCATCCCGATCCGACGGCAAGAACGACCAGAACCACCACTAGGAGTCTCGCCACGATCGAGGGGTTTTCAAAACCCTCCCGCAACGCGGTAGCCGCCGACGTGAGGAGGCGGATGCCTTCGGTTTCCAGCAAGTCCGCCTCCTCATTTCGGCGGCTGCGACGGCGTTTTGAAAATGCTTCACTCGCTCGGCAGATATCGCAGATGGCTTTCACGAGGCGGGCTTGGATTGATCGGGAGAAGCTAGGTGGGAACGACGAGACGGCATCGACACTTCAACGACACAAAACGCCTTCCATCCGGCAAATTCGTGATTTCTTAACATGTGAAAAGGGGTCAAAAGATGCGCGTTACCAAACCAGAGACTCTCATCGAAGTCAAACAGCTTGCCCCGCGAGGGGGTGCCATTGGCTGTGCCTAATCCGAATCCATGCAATTGAAGTTTAAGGGGAGCGCAGCCGCCCCGGCTGCCGTTCGGTGCGCCCTCGCGCCGAACATCTGCGCGTCCGGAGTCACCAAACGGTGCGGCCATCCGTGCGTCTTCGTTGGTCCGCGAGGGCGCGGCCCAATGCGCCCCAAAGCAACTGCATGGATCCGGGTAAAAGTGGATGAGGCTAATCCGAATCCATGCAGTTCAACCACGAATCCACACGAATAAAGAGCCGTTTTCAAAACCTGGTAGCAGCCGAGGTAACGAGGCTCAAGCATTCAGAAAATCAGAGCCTCCTCACGTCGGCTGCTACGGTTTTGAAAGAGCCTCTAAAGACAGGTGTTTTACCGCCTCGGAACGGCGGCGAAAACGTTCACCAATCAGTGAACAGAAATCCTCCTGGCTGGCTTCGCTTCCACTGCATCTGATTCGTGTCCATTGGTGTTCATTCGTGGTTTCTTCTCCATCGTTCCGGATTAACCAGGCAGCGCCTGCCTTCTTGAGGCGGGCCTGGAGCACATGGCGGAGGCCGCTTTCGATCAAGGCCAGGACCCGCTCAGCCTCATCTCCTCCGGAGTGGATCCGGCTGTTCACGTCAAGCCCGGACTCGCCCCTTTCTTTTGCGCGATGCTGCGCGTCGTTGCACCTTCCTGCGCGTCCCCGCACGTTGTTACTCCTGGCCTCAATGGCCCTGGCATTCGATTTCAAAACCTCGTGCTACAAAAAGAGGGTCAGGACACGGTGTTTGCAGTCGGGATCGGCTGCCCGGGGTCCCGGCCAGTCTGATCCATGTGATGCACAGCCAGCGTGCCAGCGTCCGTATCCCGGCTTCCTCCGCCAAAAACTTGACCGGCGGGGAACAACATAAATGGGGCGTCAAACGGTAAAGAAACGGTAAAGTTTTGCCATGCCACCCGCGCTGCTTCCGTTCTGGCTGATTCGCGTGGTTTGGTGTCCTCTCGCGGGTCCTGTTGTTGCGCTGTGTGCGCCTCGTCCTTGCGTCATGAAAATGTTCCATGCCCCGGTGGAGCGCAGTACCGGCGATCCGTCTTGTCCCGTGCCTCGAAGCAAAACTGCACCGGTCAAAATCAAAAATCGGTGCAGAAATGGTACAGAAATGTCCAGTTTTGAACCCGACCGCCGAAATGCATTTTACAGAAGGCAGCCAAGGCAACGAAGGGACAAGGCTTTCGGTTGGGAATGGCCCTGATCCAAAAAGTTCGAAACCCAGCCCCGAGGGCGAGGCGGCTGCGGAGTTCGGAGGAAGGCGTGGACGATGCCGATGGGAATCCGGGTGGGACGGACGCCCGCCCGTTCCAGCCAGAACCAACGGCATGGTCCCAGCTATTTGCGGAGGACGAATTCCTTTGCGTTAAGCAGAGCCCAGGCGAGGTCTTCGAGAGCAGCGCGTTTGCCTGAAGCTTCACTGAGAAGTCTGGTGGCAGAGGCGGCTTCGGCGGGCGTGGGCGGGCGGCTGAGAGCGGTCCAGTAGAGCTCGGTGGCGAGGTCGGCATCCGTCTTGCCCGAGGCAAGGAGCGCGGTGAGGCGGTTGTCCTTTTGCGTGAGGAGCGAGTTGATCTCCGGGCTGCTGATGAGCTGGAAGGTCTGGCCGAGCGTGGTTTCGCTGGAGCGTTCGCACTCGCAGGCGAGGAGGCGCGCGGGCTTGCCGAACATGGCGAGGAATTTCTCGGAGCCGCCGTTCTTCCCTTCATTTCGGCGCACAGGAGAACCGCCGGGAAGTTGCGCGGCGCGAAGCCCGTCCGGGTAGCCACTGAACTTCGCGGGCACATCGAGAACCTGATGCTGGGTGTCGAGGAGTTGCTCGGCGGAGAGACGGCGCGGGAGGGCGTGTGAGAAATTGATCGCGTCGTCGGAATTGTCGGGCGTGGGCTCGGAGGAGAGCTGGTAGCTGCGCGAGGTCATGATGAGCCGGATGAGGTGGCGCAGGTCGAACGTGTGCTTCGCGAAGTCGCCCGCGAGTTGCGTGAGGAGGGCAGGGTGGCTGGGCGGGTTGGTGGGCCGGAAGTCGTCGATGGGATCGACGATGCCGCGGCCGAGGAGCTGGAACCAAACCCAGTTGACCTGCGAGCGAGCGAAGTTCGGCTGCGCGGTGAGCCATTGGGCGAGGGCGGCGAGAGGGTCCGTTTCAGGTTTCGAGTTTCCTGTTAAGGGTTTCGTGGTTTCCCCGAGGAAGCGCGGGATGGCGGGCTTGCCGGTGCGCGGGTTGGTGACGCCGCCTTCGCGGGCGAGGTAAACGACTTGTTCGCCGTTGAACTCGTGCTTGTCGAGGCCGTCGGCGCGATTGTTCGCGAGCACCTTGTAATCGATGCGCGCGAAGACATTCGCCCAGTCGTAATAGTCCGTCTGCGTCCAGCGATCGAAGGGATGGTTGTGGCACTTGGCGCATTGGAGGCGGGTGCCGAGGAAGAGCTGAGCGGTGGCTTCGCTGCGGGTGACGGCGTCACGGTTGGCGCGGTAGAAGTTCGCGGGCGGATTCTGGTAGGTGCTGCCACGGGCGGAGACGATTTCGCGCACGAATTGATCGTGGGGCTTGTTCTCCGCGAGGCTCTGGCGAATCCAGTTATAGTAAGCCTGCACGCCTTTGCGATCGAGCACCTTCTCCTCGTTGCGCAGGACGTCGGACCATTTCAGCGCCCAAAACTCGGCAAATTCCGGCCGCTCCAGCAACGTATCGATGAGCCGGGCGCGTTTGTCTTTGCGCTGGTCCGCCACGAAGGCGCGGGCTTCGTCGGCGGTGGGCAGAAGGCCGAGCAGATCGAGGAAAGCGCGCCGGACAAACTCGTTGTCGGTGCAGAGCGCGGAGGCGTTCATGCGGAGCGTCTGCAGCTTCGTGAAGACGTGGTCGTCGATGAAATTGTTCGCGGGCGTCTTGCGCCAGGCGAAGTCCGGTCGCGCCGGGATGAAGGCGAGGCGAACGGGAACGTGCTGGTTCAAGTAGCGGACGAGGATGGTGGTTTCGACCGGGCCATCGCGCGTGACAAGTCCGTCGTGGCTGACTTTGACCGCGGTGCTCGCGGGTTCATAGACGGTGAGCGAAGTGACATCGCGCACGGTGCCGTCGCTAAAGGACGCGCGGGCGCTGAGCTGAACTTCCTTCGCAGGCTCGATGACGATGCGCTCGGTGGGAGTGACTTCCAGCTTCGTGATCTTCGGCGCGGTGTCGGTGTCGTCGATGGCCCCGGCGGCGATCCAGCGGCGGAGGATGTCGTATTCGGGAGACTCTTTGCGGAAGCGCAATCCACCCTCGTGCGCGAGCTGCGTGGTGGCCTTGAGGAGGAGGAGGCTTTCATCGGGATCGGCGGAGTTGACGCGGCGGGCGAACATGTCGCGGGTGAGTGCGTTCAGGTCGAACTCCGGATCGTCGCCGCGAAGCGAGAGCTTGAAGCTGGCCTTGCCATTCTGATTGCCGTGGCAGGGACCGGCGTTGCATCCGGCCTTGGAGAGCACGGCCATGACGTCATTGCGAAAGGAGGCTTTCGGTTCGGCGCTGTCAGCGGCGCTGGCTTGGGTGCCGAAAGTCGCGATGGCAACAATGGCGATGATCGCGGCGTTGAGGCCAAGGATTATTCGGGTTGAGGGCACGGGGAATTTGAAGGGCAGGGCAAGGCTGGTATTCAAGGAGAGATTTTGTGTTGGTAGATGCGCGGAGTCGTGACAGTCGTGACCGACAGCTTGCTGGGCTGAAGGGTCCGCGAACTGAATAGGTGATGGGATGGCTCGTCCAATTCCACAGAGCTTGTGAAAAGTTTCACATCCCTCTTGCGGGCTGCCATGGATGTGGCTAGCTTGCGTCCGCGTATAGAAAGAATAGTTGATCTAACCTATGAAATATTATCTCCCGATGG
>CAMCCU010000027.1 GCA_945872975.1 Pedosphaera parvula Ellin514 | reverse complement strand
CGTCGCCTTGCGGATCGCTTTCCCCAGAGCCCTTACTGAATACTCCTGAAATTTGATTCCGTTGGCGCGACGTTCGTCCTCGGTCAAATCTGTAACGCTGTCGTCCAGCCCTCCGGTCACGCGCACAATGGGAAGCGTGCCGTAACGCTGGCTGTACATCTGATTCAACCCGCAAGGCTCGAACCGGGATGGCATCAAGAAGAAATCCGAACCCGCTTCGATTCGATGGGACAAAGCCTGGTTGTAGCCCAGTGTGACGGAGACCTTGCTGGGATGGCGTTTGGCCAGACTCTGGTAGGCGCGTTCAAACTCAATTGAACCGCTCCCCAACAGCGAGAACTGCATGTTCGACGCAAGCATCTCTTCGAGCGCGCCCAGTTGGATGTCCACACCTTTCTGGTCCGCGAGCCGTGTGATGCTCGCAAACAGCGGCACCGTCGCATCAACTGGCAATCCAAGTTCAGCCTGGAGGGCGGTCTTGTTTCCAGCTTTGCCCGACACATCCTTCGAGGTGTAGGAGAACTTGAGGTTTGGGTTTGAGGTGGTGTTCCACTCGTCGTAATCGACGCCGTTGAGGATTCCGAAGAGGCTCGCCTGACGTGCGCGAAGAGCTGGATCAAGTCCACAACCATATTCCACGGTGGTGATCTCCCGGGCGTAGCGAGGGCTGACGGTGGTAAGCAAATCTGCGTAGTTAATGCCGGCTTTCAAGCAGCACAATTGGCCGAAAAACTCAGCTCCATCGAGGTGAAAATAATCCAAAGGCAAGTTTGTCAGCTCATACTCAGCGCGCGAAAAATTCCCCTGATACGCGAGGTTGTGAATTGTGAGGCAACTCTTCGGCATCGTGGCCCAGCCCTCCTGCCTTCGCTGGTGCTGCATCAATAACGGGACGAGGCCTGCCTGCCAGTCATGCACATGCACGAGCTCAGGCTGCCATCCCAGATAGCGTGCGAGATGGACGATGCACTTCGAAAAGAAAATGAACCGATGTGCGTTGTCCGGGTAATCGACACCATCTTCGTTATACAGGCCCTTGCGATCGTAGTATTCCGGTTGATCGACAAAGTAAATCGTGAGTCCATCGCTCGGTTGCAACGTCCAGATGTCACATCGGACACGCTCATTTCCGAGTGGCACTTCGAGGAAATAATCCAGCCGCTGCATCTGCGGAGAGCGCGCGCGAATGCCACGGTAGAGCGGGGTGACCAGACCGACCTGGTGCCCTGCCCTGCCCAGCGCCTTGGCCAGTGCGGCAACCATGTCGGCCAGACCGCCGCTCTTGGAGTAAGGATGAACTTCGCTGCTCGCCAGCAACAATCTCATGGGAAATGTATGGTCGCGGACAGTTGACTCACGCCGGGATTCTGTCCGCCCTCATGTAGGGCCGCAACGGTTCGGGAATGAGGATGCTTCCGTCCGCTTGCTGATGAGTCTCAAGCAGAGCTACAAACAAGCGCGCCAGCGCAGTTCCGCTGCCGTTCAGGATATGCGGGAACTTGTTCTCGCCGCTCTCGGTTTTGAAACGCAGGTTCATGCGGCGGGCTTGGAAATCTTCGCAGTTCGAACAGCTGGACACCTCAAGATACTGATCCTGGCCTGGCGCCCATACCTCAATGTCAAACGTCATGGCGCTGGCGAAACCCATGTCGCCGGTGCAAAGTTGGATGACTTTGTAGTGCAGGCCGAGCAATTGGAGCACGCGCTCCGCGTTGCCGACCAACTTCTCCAACTCGTCGTAGCCTTCCTCGGGCTTCACGATCTTGATCAGCTCGACCTTGTCGAACTGATGGACACGGATCATTCCACGAGTACCAACGCCTGCAGCGCCTGCTTCCGCGCGGAAGCACGGGCTGTAGGCGCAGTAACGAATCGGAAGTTGCGATTCCTTGAGAATCTCTTCGCGATGAATGTTCGCGACCGGTGCCTCAGCGGTAGGGACGAGATAGAGCTTGCCCATTGTCGCCTCGTCCTGACCTTCCTGAACGGCGTACGCCTGGTCTTCGAACTTCGGGAACTGCCCGACGCCCACCATACACTCGCGCCCAACAATGTAGGGCGGCGCGACCTCTGTGTAGCCGTGCTCCGACGTGTGAAGATCGAGGAGAAACTGAATCAGCGCGCGTTCCAGCCGCGCACCCCAGTTCGTGTAGAGGAGAAACCCGCTTCCCGAAAGCTTCGCGCCACGGGCGAAATCAACCAGCTTGAGCTGCTCGCAGATCTCGATGTGTGACTTGGGCTTGAACGGCAATGTCGGTTTATCACCCCAGGTGCGGACCGTCGGGTTTTCAGCGGCGGTGCGGCCGAGGGCGACTTTGGCATGTGGCAGATTTGGAAGACGAAGCAGGATGGCATTGAGCGCGGCTTCCACTTCGGCGACTTGCTTGTCGAGGACTGTGACGCGGTCGCCCATCTCGCGAGTTTGCCTTTTACGGGCCTCAGCTTCCTCGGTTTTCTTCTGAGCCATCAACGCGCCGATCTCTTTGGAGACCTTGTTGCGCTCAGCTTTGAGCTGCTCGACCTCCATCAATGCCTTGCGACGTTGTTCATCAAGGTCGAGGACCTCGGAAATCTTCGCGTCATCCCCTGCCCCGCGCGCGGCGAGACGTTCACGGACATGGTCCGGCTGTTCACGTATCAATTTGATGTCGAGCACGGACGGATTATGCAAACGACATCAGAAACGTAAAACGTAAAACGCAAACGGCGTCCGGACGGTGGGCTGTCAGGCTGGAAGAACGGAATCGAAAACTATTCCACGGTCGGCGGATCTCGCCTCACAACGATAAACCAGGACTCCGATTTCTCCCACCCGCCTCCCATGATACTCATCCTCGCTTGGAGCGCCTGCCGTGAAGATCTGGAAAGCTTGCCGCCGGTGAAGAGACGGACTTCATAGTGAGAATCGCGGAGCTCGACTTCGATCTCCCGTTCAGGAGCGAGACGGACGCGGGTGAAATTGCCGGGAACAACACTGACTGCCTTACGATTGACCTCCCAAAAATACTTCCAACGAAACTTCGGACAGAGTTGCTTGCTCAACTTCAGCCCAACTGGCCTCCACGTCGATGCCGCAGGTTTCTCGATGTCAGTTCCGCGAATCAGTTGCGCGTAGAATACGGCGGGCACTCCGTCCCCGAGGCACATCGCCTGCATTCCCAACATCACGAAGAAACCGAAAAGTGTTTTCATAACGAGGATAAGAGTTACAGAGGTCTGACGAGTTGGGCGCGCGCTGAATTTAATGAAAGAGAGTTTTCGGGATGAAACTTTCAGTACCCGACGCCCGGCGTGCCGAGACCGTCGCGGCGTTAAACGTAGAGCGCGGCCTTCAACTCCAGGACCAGCACGCTCATGATTGGGTGCCGTTTGTCTGGATTCGTATCGAGGCTCTTCAGGATCGTCTTCTCGACGGCTGGCGGAATGCCTTGGTTCAACTCTCGTGGGGGCACGAAGCCGGAGCGATCCAGTTGCTTGCGGAGAATCTCGTCAGGCGTGTCGCCTGGGAATGGCTTCTGACCGGTCAACACCTCATAAGCGGTCACGCCATACGCGAAGATATCCACACGATGATCGAATGGCTCCCGCTGCAATTGCTCCGGTGCCATGTAAGCGGGAGTGCCGGGATTCTTGGATGACTTCCTGGGCTTGTCCGGCTTCGGTTGCGAGAGATCGAAGTCCACGAGACGCACGGCACCATTGCGGGTCACAATCACGTTCTCAGGCTTGAAATCAAGATGCATGAAGCCGCTGTCATGCACGTGTTCGAGCGCCACCGCCATGTCGATGAGGATGTTGCCGACGTTCTCCGTCAGGATGGGGTCTTGCCGGACGATGAGATGCTTAAGGTTCGAGCTCTCCACATACTCCATGAGACAGTAGAGAGTGGTTCCGATCTTCCCATGCTCGATGTAGCCGATGACGTGCTCGTGATTGTGGATGTGAGCCAGAATCTCGCAGCCGCGGACAAAGCGGCGTCGCGCGAGAAGGTTGAAGCGAAGCTTGTCGTGGAGCTTGCGCAGGGCGAACGCCTTGTGATCCTGATCCGTCGCGAGCCAGATGTCCGCCATGCCGCCGCTGTTGATTAGTTCCTGTAGATAGAACCGCCCGAACGCTCCTGGCTTGGGCGTTGGGCGCTCATCGCTTGATGAATCTCGGTCGGACGACATAGGTTCTTCCTGCTGGCGAAACCGTTTAACACGGCGGCAATGCCACCGCAAAGCATATCGTAAACTTGCACGACTTGCTGAGCCAAAATTCTCTCCGACAACCGAACAAGGCTCCGCTTCCGGTTGCTGACTCTCCTGTCGCCCGCCGCACGGGAGTGTGTATTCTCTCCTCACAAACACCGTATCCATGCTGGCGAATTCACTACGAAAATTAGGGGAAACCGCGTTGACGTTCATCTATCCGGACGTCTGCCAGGTGTGCAATCAAGCGCGCGCCACCGCTCCGGGAGGCTACGTCTGCTCGGAATGCTGGCGGCAGGTGCGGTTCATCGTTCCGCCGATGTGCGACCGCTGCGGGCTTCCGTTTGAAGGCGAGATCTCAGATCGGTTCGAGTGCGCCAATTGCCGTGAGCTCGACCTGTCATTCTCAACTGCGCGATCTGCCGTGGCGGCGAAGGGCATGGTGCTCGACGTCATTCATCGCTGGAAATATTCGGGTGCCTTGTGGTTTGAGCCTTTCCTGGCTGGGCTGCTGATTCGCGAGGCGGAACCCGCGCTTCGCGACGGAGGCTGGGATTTCATCGTGCCCGTCCCGCTGCATCCCGTGAAGCAGGCTGAGCGGGAATTCAACCAGGCGGAACACCTCGCGCGACACCTGGGTAAGGCCGCGCAGATTCCGGTTCAGTTAAATTTCCTCCGCCGGATCAATCCGACGCTGACTCAAACGCGCCTGACCCGCGCTGAACGCACGAAGAACATGACCGGCGCATTTGCCCCTGGCCGGGACAAGGCGAGCATCCGCGGCAAACGACTGGTTGTGGTGGATGACGTCCTGACCACCGGGGCTACCACAAGCGCTTGTGCTTCTGTCCTCAGGACTTGTGGGGCCGCGGAAGTTTGTGTATGGACGGTGGCGCGCGGTTTGTTAGACTGAGCGCATTAATTCTATGGCCACTACCACGTTCACGAAAAAATCTCTGGGCTTTGACGTGGAACCCGCCGTGACGCCGCCTCCGGCGAGCACGGAAACGGCGTTCCTGAAGAAACCCAAGCTCGGGGGCAAGCAGCGGAAGCGGGACATTCCTGAAGGGCTTTGGACCAAGTGCCCGAAGTGCGAGACCATGGTTTTCGACAAGGAGCTCGATGAGAACCTGAAGGTCTGCCCCAAGTGCAGCCATCACTTCCCAATTGGCGCCCGCGAACGCATTCACTCGCTGGTGGAGACCTGTTCGTTTGAAGAGATGGATGCGGACATGATCAGCGTCGATATTCTCAAGTTCACCGGCGTCGCCGCCTACAAGGACAAGCTCGAGGCCTACCAAAAGACCACGCAACTCAAGGACGCCGTCATCACCGGCATCGGCAAGATCGGCGAATGCCGGGTTGGGTTGGGTGTCATGGATTTCGCTTTCCTCGGCGGTTCGATGGGCTCCGTGGTGGGCGAAAAACTGACCCGCCTCATCGAAGCGTCCACGGATCGCAGCCTGCCCGTAATCATCATTTCCACCAGTGGCGGCGCGCGCATGTACGAAGGAATGTTCAGTCTCATGCAGATGGCGAAGACCTGCGGTGCGCTTGCCTATCATGCCAAGGCCAAGCTTCCCTATATCAGCGTGCTCACGCATCCCACAACCGCCGGTGTCATGGCCAGCTACGCCAGCGTGGGCGATCTCATCCTGGCGGAACCCGCGGCCATGATTGGCTTCGCCGGACCGCGTGTCATCAAAGACACCACGCAAGCCGAATTGCCACCCGGATTCCAGACCGCTGAATTCCTCCTCGATCGTGGACTCATCGACGCGATCGTTTCGCGCAAGGAGATGAAGGAACGCCTCCAGTATTATCTGGAATTCCTCGGCGAAGGTAAGCGCCAGATGGCGGCTTTGAGTTGAACTGGTTGTTGGGCGGCATTTGCCCGTTATGCAGACACCGCCTACATCAGTTTGGAGAATTCTTTAGTATCCTGTCGGTTTACTAGTCGCGGCTATTGTCTCGGTCGTTGCCGCCTTGATGCTTTTATCACTGGGTATCCCTTTGTCATTGATGCACGCGTCGGTTGGCTTCTTTGGGGTGTTCTTCGCGAGCTTCTGCTTCTTGCGCAGCTCTCGCCTGCTCGGCTCAGTCTTCCTACTCGTCGCAGGCGTCACTTTTTTCTACATCCGATTCGTTTGGTTCGAGACCGGTCCAGGCAGTATCCCAGATGGTTGGATGCGGCTCGCTTTCATTTGCCTTGGCGCTATTATCGCGGTCATCAGCCACGCAGTTTGGTATTGGTTTTATCGGAGCAACAGACATGACCATGCCGCCTCCTGAGAAACTAGAAGTGCAAATAGTTGATATGCAGCATCGGACGCCTTTCCAGTTTCTTACGTCATTACTCCGCCGCCGCGGCGGTTGGTTCGCTAACCATCTGCTGCTCCCACCCCGGCCCGCACCCTCCGGTTTCATTCCTGGCCTGCGCCGACTCGATCGTTCTGCTTGAGGCGTTAAACTGCAATTGAAGTTCCGCCGGGCTTCGTTCGTCAGCAAGCCCGCATGGCCAATCCTTACATCACGAATCTCCGTCGGCTTCCAATCCTCGGCTTCGTTGCCATCCAATTCTGCTCCTTGGCAATCCCTGCTGCGCCTGCGGCGGATGCGCCGGAACCGGGACTTTCTAAAATCACCGCCACGCGCGACACCATCACTCTTCAAGGCACGCACGACGGTTCCCGTGCTCGAATCGTCGAAGTCCGCGCCCACGGCGATTACAACGCCCGCACCAATCCCGGCACGCTGACCGTTCCCGCGAACCCCGCCACCTTTACTGTCCGGCTCCCGCGCTTCGACGGCACACGCGACCGAATCTTCTCCAGCTTCACGGCTGTTCGTGAAGATACTGGTAAAGCGTTCACCGCCCTCGGCCAGCCACGCTTCGTGGAACGCTTCGATGGCGTCGCCGCCTACGACTCCCCCTACCCCGTTGCCAGCAGCAAGAAAGGTTTGCAGGTCCAGATGGTCGATGACGCGCTCGCGCTCGGGATCAAGCACGCCGCGCTCAACATCAACTTCAGCCAGATGATTGATCTTGGCCGCCGCACGAACAGCCTCCCTTGGAACGTCGATGGAGTCACCATTCACTTTCAACGCGGCTACATCGAATCCCTCGACCGCCAGATTGGTCCGCTCACTGATGCTGGGGTGGTCATCTCCCTCATTCTTCTCGCCTACGCATCGGGCGATCTCGCGTTGAACCGCATCCTGCTTCATCCCGGCTACGACAAGTCCGCGCCCAACCATCTCGGTGCCTTCAATACCGTCACCGAGGAAGGCACGCGCCACTTCCGCGCCTGCGTCGAGTTTCTGGCGGATCGCTACGCGCGCGACGCCCGGTATCGCGGGCGCGTCGTGAATTTCATCCTCGGCAACGAAGTGAACAGCCACTGGTTCTGGGCGAACATGGGCCGCGTCTCCATGGAAACTTTTGCCGACGATTACCTCCGCACCGCGCGCATCGCGAATACCGCCCTGCGCAAGACATCCACTGCCGCCCGCCTTTACCTCTCACTCGAACACCATTGGAACATCCCCTACCCCGGCGGCGACGCACAGCAAACTTTTCCCGGTCGGACCTTCCTTGAATACTTCAATCAACAGGCCAAGCAACACGGCGACTTCGACTGGCACCTTGCCTTCCATCCGTATCCCGAAAACCTCTTCGAGCCGCGCACCTGGAACGACAAGAGCGCCACCACGAACGACAACACACCGCGCATCACTTTTAAGAATCTGGAACTCCTCCCCCGTTTCCTGCGCCGTCCGGAAATGCTCTTCCAAGGTCAACCTCGGAGAATCATCCTTTCAGAACAAGGCCTCCACTCGGTGAACAAATCAGACGGCGAACTCTGGCAGGCCGCCGGTTACGCCTACGCCTACTACAAGACGGCGAACCTTCCGGAGATCGACTCCTTCATCCTCCATCGCCACGTGGATCACGGCGCGGAAGGCGGCTTGAATCTCGGCCTGTGGACCCGGAATACACAGGGTAAATCCATGGCCGAACCGGCGAAGCAGAAACTAATCTACGAGGTCTTTAAGAAGGCGGACACCGATCACTGGCGGAGCGCGTTTGATTTCGCCCTGCCTGTGATCGGTATCCAACGATGGGAGGATTTGCTGCCGCAACCGCGGTGAGAACTTCAACAGCGGTAAGGGCAGGCTGTCAGGCGAACCGGGCTCTCGCCAATTGATGAGCCTGCTGCCATTCTTGGATGGCCCGCCGCAGATTGGCTGCCGCTTCCTCGAAGTCCCGGTTAAGCTGGGCAATCTTCTCTTTCGAAGCCTCGATTTTCTTCTCGGTTGCGCGCATGTATTCTGCTTTGCGCTGCTCCCAAGTCTGCGCAGCCTGATGCAATTGTTCCTGAGCAGCGTCAAGCAGGCGACGGGTCGTCTCGCAGCGATTGGCCGGACGAGCCGCCATCACAGCGTCCAGTTGCTTCTGTTGTTCCGCGATTTCAGCAAGCTGGATTTTTTCATCTGGCACCCGGCGAAGGCCGCTGGTGAGACCAATCTTGCTCATTGTCCAGATGGCCCATTTTGTCGGGTCGAACTGCCAGGGTTTCACACCGTTGCGGTAGTCGTGCTGGAATTCGTGGTGATAGTTATGGTACCCCTCACCGAACGTGAATAGCGCCATGATCCAGCTGTTGCGGGCGCTGCACCGGGTGGAGTAAGGCCTTGAGCCGATCATGTGGCAGAAGGAGTTGATGCAAAATGTGGAGTGTTCCACGAGGACAACACGAAGCACGCTTCCGATGAGCAACGCACCCAGTGCCGACTGCCATCCGCCCCATAGCCAGCCAATGGCCGGAACGCACACCAGATTTACAATGGCACCGATTAAGGGAAAGTGACGATGCTGGAACATGACCATGCGATCAGCAAGCAGGTCCGGGACGTTATCCATGGGTGGAATGGGGCGAAGCTTGAAGAGCAGCCATCCCATGTGAGCGTGAAAGAAGCCCTTCGTGATGTCATACGGATCATCATCATGATCAACGAACTTGTGGTGGCGACGATGATCTGTGCACCACTCCAAAGCTGAACCTTCAAAGGCCGACGCGCCGAAGACGAGAACGCCAAGCTTTACCGGCCACTTGGCTTTGAACGCCATGTGGGAAAATAGCCGGTGGTATCCCAGCGTGATGCTCATGGACGACGCGGCAAAAGTGACCAGCAAGAGCGCAACTTGGAACCAATCCAGCCCAAAGTGCCAAAGGTAGATCGGCAGGGCTGTGACCGAGATCAGCAGCGTAATGGCGAGGAAAAGGCTTGTGGGCCAATTGATTCGATGGAACGGGATTCGTGACATAATCTATTCGTGCTTACCCTGACGCCGGATGCACCTGACACCCGGAAGAAGGTTCGCGATACAACTAGCGAATGCCGGGCCAAATGCAATAGCAATTCCCCGCCGACGCAGCACAAATCCGCCTCCAATCATGGCCGCTTTACGCCAATAAATGGTCGTCGGGCCATCAGCGATCTTGCGGTGTCAGCAGCCCGCGACTCCGCATCCAATCTGTAGCCCGGTCCGGCCAGGACGTCACGTAATGCTCGGTCTTGCGCAGGCCATAGCCGTGACCACCAGTCGGATACGCATGCAACTCCGACGGAACCCCCGACTGCTTCAACGCCATATAATAAAGCACCGCATTCTCGACACGAACCGGGTCGTCCTGTGTCATGGCCAGAAAAGTAGGCGGATGGTTTGTCGTGACTTGGACGTCGGGCGAAATCTTGTCACCTTGCTCCATATTCACGAGATAGGCGGGATGAATCACGATATTGAAGTCGGGGCGGCAACTAACGGAATCAGCCGCATCCATCAGCGGATAAGTTCTCTTTGGCGCGCTGCTCAAGGCCGCAACGAGATGTCCGCCCGCTGAGAAACCGACGGCTCCAAGACGTTGCGGATTCAGGCCGAGTTCCTGTGCTCGCGAACGCAGCAAGCCCATCGCGCGCTGGGCATCTTGCAACGGGGCCTCGTGCCTGCCCAAACCAGCGCGGGCGGGCACTCGATACTTGAGAAGAGCGGCGTTCACCCCAATGGAATTCAGCCATTCGCACACTTCTGTTCCCTCCAGATCGAGAGCGAGGATATGATAACCACCGCCGGGAACCACTAGAACCGTTGTGCCAGTATATTTCTCGCGGGCTGCGGGATAAATAGAAAGCGTCGGCTTCGATACATTGCCGAGACGAATCACTCTCTTGCCCGCAACAAGTCCGTCGGTTGATTTGGTGGAATCTTTTTCTTCACCGATATCGCCCTTCTCACCCGGCGCGACCGCAGGCCAAAGTTCAAAGACTTTGGACGGCTGCGCTCCTTGTGTTTGGTTAATTGCAATGACGGCCAAGCCAACGACGATCACGCATTGGAGAAGATTGGATTTCATGGCCACAGACTGCCGAAGTGAAAGGATTTTGCAAGAACCCGAGAGCCGAAGGCGGCCAGATAATGGCACCACGAATTATGAAGATGCAGCGTTTAGCGAGGCGATGATCCAGGTGCGAGCAGAGCTCAGCCCTTTGTATTCCGCTACGGACTCCGGCATTGATTTCAGCGCGCGCTTCAACCCATTGCTTGCAGCCACATCCACCTTTACCCCTCCAAGCAGGTAAACTTCAGGGAACACGTCGTGGATCATTCAGAGCATCGTCATCCAACTTGAATCTGGTTTACTCAGTTTAGCCGCTTATCGAGAGCCTCAGCGGCGCATTTGTGATATTTATCAAAAAAAGTCTAATCTCTTTCAAAGGATCGCCGATAGAACTTCCGAGCTTAGCATATGGTAACAATTGAGCAGCAATCAAAAATAGAACAACTCGATACTTTCGTTATCGAATCGATCAAAGACGTGTGCGCGACGATGCTCAACTGGTCGCCAGAAATCGGGCTTCGCACTCCGGATGCAACTCCTCACCCGTTTGAACTCAAGGAGGTCAATGGATGCATCGGGTTCGGTGGTCGCATGACAGGAAGCATATTTTTCTCTTGCTCCGAGAAGCTGACCAGGGAAATGGCCCACGCCATTCTTGGTCAGGAATATCCGTCGGGGTCGAGGGAACTGTCCGACGTCGTCGGCGAACTTACGAACATGCTGGCGGGGGGCTGCAAATCCCGGTTGTGTGATCACGATTGTCCCGTCGTCATGTCGATACCCAATGTCATTCGTGGTAAACTCATCAGGGCCGCAAGCAAGGACGTAAAATTTATGCTACAGCACGAATTTGTGCTGCCGATAGTCGGGGAAAGTTTTAAAGTGATTACGCTTGGTAAATTTGAATAAGGAAAAAGGAGAGCATGCACTTCGTTTGTGATTTCACCCAAAAAGCCGTCATTGCGGTTTACGACACGATGCTCAGCCTCAAGGTTGAGCCGGTCAGCCATAGTGAAGGAGCCGACATCCCGCAAGGCGGTCTAATTGGAATGGTCGGCAGCGTAAGTTTCGCCGGAAAAATCACCGGTGCGCTCTACATGACCTACAATGAGTCCCTTGCCTGCAAGCTCGCTGAGCGTCTGATCGGTGAGAAGCCGAAGAGCTGGTCCGAGCCTGAAGTCTCCGATCTGATTGGTGAAATAACCAACATGGTGAGCGGGGACATGAAGCGCCGCACGGCCGAACTCGGCTTCAACGGATTGCTCGCCCCGCCCCTGATCATGCAGGGAGACAACATCGTGGTGGAGTCCAAGGATGCTCCCATCGTGGCAGATAATCTTTTCCGTATCCCTGAGCTCAATGAAGAACTGCGTGTGCGGGTCTTCGCCAAACTGGAACCATAAACACTATGCCAAAGAAAATCCTCTCAATCGACGACTCGAGAATGGTCCACATGGTCGTCGCCAAAACCCTCAAACCGCTCGACATCGAGGTTATCACTGCCGTCAACGGCCAGGAGGGCATCGAGAAAGCCGAAAAGGAAAAACCGGACTTGATTCTTCTCGATGCGACCATGCCGGTCATGGACGGCATTGAAGCTCTCGCGGCGTTGAAAGCCAATCCTGCCACCAAGGATATCCCAGTCCTCATGCTCAGTGCTGATTCCGGCAAGGACAACGTGGAACGGGCCACCCAGCTTGGCGCATTGAAATTCATTTCCAAGCCATTCACCGGAGACGCGCTCGTCGCGGCGCTGAGCGCTTACATCGATTTAGGTCAAAAGGCGGCCTGAGCCCCTTGTTTGGCCCGGTCGGAGTCAACGCTCCGTCCGACATGTTTCAAACGAGACGCAGCGGCAGAATAATATTCTGCCGCTGTTGTCTATTCCCGACAGATTCCCTCCAGCAATACTGGCCGACAAAACTCGCGTCGGCACAGCTCCTCGTTTATGCGGGAGAATTTGATGGCGATTCAAACTCCTCACCGGTGGACAGCGATCCCGCCTTGGACAGGTTCAAGATGGCCAGGGCTCGATCTAATGCGTGTAGTGAGAGCAGCGTCGCGCGAACCGAGACGTGTGTTTTCCAATGTAAATCATCGCTGTTCCGGTTGAACAAGTTGAAACAATCGCGACGACTCTTGGATTGCCCGGAATCTGACCATTGCGAGTGAAGCGAAGCAAATCTCCCTCCCAAATTCACCCCCATGGAGGCGTGGCTCAACGCAAATCCAGGGCCTGCACCAATCTGAACGGGATGAAATTGCGCGGGCTTTTGAGCTGCGACCTCAGCCAAAGGCAGGGGCGACGGGACAGGAACCGCAATCTGCGAACCCGCCTCACCGGAAGCCGAACCGAGCGCAGCCGCCGCGTCATTGAAATCTGCCGTCGGCACGATGACGATTGTCGCCACGCCGTTGTCACCGTGGACTTCTCCAGCGCCAGCGGCGGCGATGCCGGGCGGCACTGAATCGTTAAGTCCGTTTTGGGAGCTCGCCCTGATGACATCAACATCCGCAACAAACAAGGCAGGGTTGTCACCGGTCAAAATGTGGAAGTTCAACTCCACACCCGCATCCAGAGCGCGTCCTCCGCCATCCGTGATTCCTGCCGCCCGCAGCGTCATTCGGTAGTCTCCGTCTGGCAATACGACGCCGCTTGCCAGGCCGATCGTCAGCGTGTTTGCGGTGTAATCATAGCGCAGAGTCAGGCTCCCGGAGGTGACATCCGTAAATGTCGTCAGGTTGCGCAACCCAACATCCGCCAAGGTCACGCTCGCGCCGACGTTCTCGCTGAAGACAAACGTCAGATCAACCAGCCGCGACCGTTGTTCATCACCGGTGTTCACTGCTGCGGCCAGAATTTTCACGCTCTCCGAAGGCAGTTTCGCCAGGTAGTTGCTCCTGACCAAACTCACGTCAACAGTGGTCACGCGACCGTCGCCAGTTAGATCATTATTCAGGTTCTGCTGTCCGAGAGCGCTCAGCGAGCTTTGCCAGACTTGGAGCAGATCGCGGTCGTTCACCACTCGATCTCCATTCGCATCACCCGGCAACACGAAGAAGTTGAGGGCCACGTCGGTCGCTAATACCTGTGCAGAGCCATTCGTGACACCTCTCGCCAGCAGGGTGAACTGGTAGTTCCCGACCGGCAACACCACTCCGTTCGCCGGTCCGATCGTGAGCGTGTTTGTTCCGCTATTGAAGCTAAGGATGAGGCTCGACGCCGGAACGTCGGCAGACGTGGTGAGATTTCGTAAACGAATATCCGCCACACTCAGGCTGGCTCCGACATTCTGGCTGAACTGCACGGTCAAGCCGACAAAACGCGAGCGCTGCAGCGTTCCGCCATTCAACTGCGTAACCAACACGACAGGAGCTGGCGAAACATTGGCGACTTCCACGGCGAACGTCTTCGTGTCGCTTCGACCGAAGCTGTCCGTGATGACCACCGTCACCGAATGTGTCCCGGCATTCGCAAACACATGCTGAAGGTTGAAGGTCTTGTTCGTCGCGAGCGGCAACGGCAGGAGCGGCCCATTGTCATAGGCGGCGGTGGCGGTCCAGCTATCCTCAGGTCCGGTGAGATCCGTGAAACTGCCCGCCTTGGTAAAGACAGCGCCCGCAGCCACAGACCCTGAATTAAGCGGCGCAATCACCGGAGGCAAATCTTCGACCGTCACGACGCGCACCGAAGTCACCATGCCGCCGTCATCATCCGATGCGGTGGTCGCCACGTTGTAGCGACCGGGGATGGCATAAACATGGCTGCCCGCAAAAATCTTTGCCGGGCTCAGGCTCAGGTTCTGAACGGGCGAACCATCGCCCCAATCGACCGAGACCGAGTGAACATCGAGCCCACCCGGATCAGTCACGCTTCCGTTGATTGCCAGCGAAGTGCCTTCGGTCAGCGTCACGCCTGAAAGCGTGAGCGAACCGAAGGTGGGAGCCACGTTGGCGACAGTCACGTTTACCGACCGCGTATCAGAATCCACCGTACCATCGTTGATGCGGGCAGTGATGGAGTAAACGTCAGCCGCCGTGCCCGTGGGCTTATCATCTGGATACTGATGGCTTGCCGTGAACTCACGCGCGCCCGCAACGAGGGTCACATTCTGCTCGGCCGTGCCATCGCCCCAGAGGATCTTGACCGTGTGAACATCCCGAGCGCCGGGATCGGAGAGTGTCCCAGTCAATGTCACCAATCCGTTCTCGAACACAGTAGTGACGTTCGTGGTGATCCCAGTCAGGACAGCCGCAACATTTCGCACCGTGAGCGTCTTGCTCGCGACATCCACATGCGTGCCGTCCTCATCCACCAACGTGACGTTGATGGTCGGGCTGCCTTGATTCACGAAGAGGTGCGTGACCTCGCCAGGCACGGAGAACACTTCAACCGGACTGCCATCACCCCACGAAATACGGTATTGCGTCACAGAGTCCGTTCCCGAATCGCTGCTCGGACCGAGCACCAACCGATAGAGCGTCCCTTCGTCGATGGTCGAAGGACCGGTCAGCGTCAACGTCGGCCGCACATTCGTCACCGCGATCACCACCTGATCCGTGCCGACTGCGGCATCCTCATCCGTGGCGGTCACCGTCAGCGTGTAAGTCCCGTTGTCCAGCGGCGTGAACGTAAAGCTGTCGCCAATTCCCTGTGGAATCACCTGGCCGTTGCTCGCAACCACCGTCCACCGGATGGTCAACGGATCATTCGCACCCGGATCAGTAATCACAGCCACCAGCGTGACCGGTGTGCCTTCCCCGATCGTGCGGTCGGCTCCAGCGCTCACCGTCGGTGCGACGTTCGTGACAGTCAGCACGAAGGATTGCGTCCCGATCCCGCCATCGCCGTCGTTCACGGTGATTGTCACGGTGTAAATTCCGTCCACTGGATAGAGATGAGCAAGCGGCAGCGGCGTGGAGGGATTGAGTCCATTGAGCGATACGAGAGCAGAGCCATCACCATAATCGATCGTCGCAGTCCAGAGGTCCGCGCCCGGATCAGTGAAGGAAACTGACCGCGTAAAGGTGCCGCCTTCGGCAACGGTCGCATTCGTCGCGGCGGCAAAACTGGGAGCGACATTCGTAACGATCAGATAAACGGTGTCTTGATAAACCCGGCTGGCGTCATCCAGGTCAGTGACAGTGAACAACACCCTGAACACGCCCTCGTCCTGCGGCCTGAAGTCGAACGACACGCCACTCCCAGTTGCCACCGTGGCACCCGCCGCGTTCAAGACCGACCACGCGCGTGTGAAGTTTGCGCCATTGGCGGGATTCGGGTCAGCGACCGTGCCGGTAAATGTGACGATGGTGTTTTCCGTCGTCTGCCGATCGATGCCTGCGTTGGCCACATGGAGGTTGGCGAAGCTGACTCCCTCGACCACCTGGCCGCCGGGTCGCAAGTTGATCTGCTGTCGGCCGGCCAGTTGTCCGTTGCCGACGACGGTTGTGCCGGTGGCCGGCCGCCATCCGCCGGGCGGTTGCTCGACGACGCTAACCGGTGCGGTGGTCAATCCATTCAACGTCACCTGCACGTTGTCGATGGCCCACGATTCATCGACGACTGGCTGGATGCCGAGTCCGCTGGCGAACCAGCGGATGGTCACCGTGCTGCCCGTGTGCGGAATGTTCCGGAAGCGTGGTTCCAGCGCCATGAAGTAGGCGGAGTCGCCGACGCTGGCAAAGACGGCGAACGCAATCTCCGCAAAGCCCGGCGTGAGATCCACGCCTGGCACCGTCGAATTGAATCCCTGACCATAGCCGGCCAGGTTCACGTTCGTTAAGGTCGAGGAGAAGATGGATTGTCCGTCCACCGTGACGTTGAAAATGTCCGGCAGCACTCCAACAGGACCGCCGCCATCCCACGAATCAATGATGGCCAGGAGGAAACCCAGATCGATGCTCGTGTGCGCCGCCAGGCCGGTCAACGTGAGCGCCGCCTGATTCGTGGGCGTGCCGCCGACGGGGATGCGCAGGAAGTTTCCGCCAAACGTCGCGCCATTCGGATTAACGACCGTGCTAAAGCCCTGCACTGGCTCTGCGGTCGTCACCCCGGTGAATTGCAACGGCACGCCCCTGTTGAAGTCGGTCGAGAAAATCGTCTGCGATGTCGTCGCCAACGGCAGATCCGTCAATCCATACTGGCCATTCAGATCCGTGTAGGAAACCCGCTCGCCCGCATCCAACAAATTGTTGCCGTTCGCATCGACAAAGATCGCGACGCCCTCGACCGGCAAATCGCCAGCATCGCGGACGCCATTGCCGTTCGCGTCGGCGAACTTTGTTCCATAGATGGCATTCGCCCCCGCCGTCACGTCGAAGCGCAGCGAGTCCTTGCGCCCGCCCGTGTCGCGATCCGAAAACGTCACAGTGATGGTGGCGGTTCCAGCCATGTCGGGCGCGAAGGTGAGAAGCAGATTGCTCCCTTGCACGACCGGCGTCACCGCTGGCAGATCGCTCGTCACGTTGGAGAAGAACGAGGTGTTGTCGGCGTCCGTAAGTATGAGCGGATAAACCCGGAGCGGCACGCCAGCACCAACTCCCGCGCCGCCGTTGACGGTGCCATGCATCCCGCGCCCAGTCTGATCCGGCGTCACGACGGTGAACGTGAAAAAATTAAATTGCGCGCTGTCCATCCGCCAATACATCACCAGGCCCGGCTCGCTGCCACCCAGCGCGGCGCGGCTGTCCGTCTGGATTTCCGCATCAGTGCGCGCGACGTTCCAGACGCGGAACTCATCGATCTGGCCCTTGAAGTATGCGCCGCTGCCTAGATTTGCAATGTCGCCGGAGCCGAGCGCGTAATGAATCGCGTTCACCCCGAACTCCCACGGCACCTGACGATCACCGCTCACCGCAGCGGACTTCACGCCGTCCAGGAAACCGTCCATCAACAGCGTAGCTTTGTTGTATCGCAATACCGCCTGATGCCATGTGCCGAAGGCAACCGTGCCCAGATTGATCGCGGTCAGATTCCACACTCTCGCCCGCACCTGACCGGTCGAAAGGATCTCGATGTGGCTGTCATTCCACAGCAGGCTCGTGAGGGATGCCGCGCCGAGTTCATCCACGATCACTCCCGGCCCTTGCGCGTTGAACCAGACTTCGAGCGTCACCGTCTCGTCTTTGAAGGAGCTCCTGAGGTTGGGCGAAATGACGAAGTCATCCACGCCGTCGAATCGGAGCGCATTGCCGGGAACGCCCGCGCCACCGACCGAGATCGGCGTCGGTGCTCCGCCCAACCAGCCGTGATTCGCGTTCGGTGAAGAGTCCAGTGCGGCCTGCCCTGTCGCTTCTTCAAACCGCCAGTTCCCGCTCAGCCCGGCTTCCGTCCCAGCCAGCCGGTTGAACATGGCCGCTTCAACTTGAGCCTGCGTGCGCGCCACTGCCCAGACGCGCACCTCATCCAGCGCGCCTTTGAAGGGAGTGAAATCCGCCCTGCTCTCCAGCGTGCGACCGATCTCCAGCGGGGTGATGGCGGAAACCGCGTCTGTCACGCGCACGCCGCCCGAGGTCGTGTTGACCAGCGTGCCGTTCAAATTGTGGACCAGGAGCTGGAGCGTGCCAGCGGCGCGATTGATCACCCCCGCGACGTGATACCATTGGTTCGGCTGGATGACTCCGGCTCCACTGACAATGAACTGCAAGCCCACGGCATCGGTCGAGTCCACCTCCAGTGATCCCGATCGGTTCAACCACAAGCCGTAACTTCGCCCTGCGGCTGCCCCGCTGGATTTCTGCACCAGCGGCATCCATGTCGCATTTGCAGGGAAGGCGAGCGTGCCATCGGCCTGGCCGTCGGCGCGAATCCAGAACTCCATGGTGATGGTTCGCCTTGGGTCGAGGCTGGCGCTGTTCGGGACTTCCACGAAGTCATCCACCCCGTCGAATTGCAGCGCCCGTGAAGCGCCATCCCGCAGCGGCCCGACTTGAAGCACCGGCGCGGCGTTGGCATCGAAGCCAAGTCCGCTGCCCAGTTGCTGCTGCAATGCCGCGAGGTGGAAATCATGCGCCTGATTATCCAGAGGATTCCCCTTCAAATTCAGCCGACTCAAGGCCGGCATCAGCACCCGGTCTTGTCCGTTTGCCGGATTCGCAGGAATGATTCGCGCCGCGTCCGCCGCGATGATGCTGCCAGCCTGAGCCGTGTCAGTCAGGCGAATCCGCAATGTGCCGGAAGTGATCTGATGGACGCCAAGACTCTGCCACGGACGCCCGCCCACGGACGCACCAGACGGATTGAACTTCTGATTCACCGCCACAGTCGTCACCAGCGTGGTGCCGTCGAAGATCGAGTAAGACGCGTCGGCCGGGCGGCTTTCGGCGGACGGCCACGTCACCATCGCGGTATAGAAACCCGGTGCGAGATCGGTGAACGTCCACTCGGCGGACTGTGGCGCGGGATTCACCAGACCCGCAGAGGGAATGAAGCGGTAGTAATCCTGAAGCGCACCGCTCGTCGGTTGCAGGTTCGTCTGCCACGAGCCACCGGACAGCGCGAAGCCCGGATCAGCGTCATCCACGATCTGCCGCCCAAGCAGCGGGCCGATGTCGCTGATCAAGTTGCCATCGAGGAACAGCTGCTCCAATTGAGTCAGACCGGTCAACGGCCCGACGTTCCGCAGTTGGTTGTTCGAGAGGCTGAGGAACCGCAGGCCGTCGAGCTCCGCCAGCGGCGCGGCGTCTGTCAACCGGATGAATTGACCGTCAAGAGGTGCTCCGGCGAGCGGCACCTGGATCTCCGCCCGGCCATCGGCCGACAGCGCCTTGAGCTTCTTGAACTCAGCCAGCCGGCTGGCGTTGGCGAGTTGAGTGAAATCGAGACTGAGGTATTCCAGATTTCCAAGCCCGACTTGATTACCAAACGCCAGTCCGACCTGGACGGCGTGCGGAGTGAGAAGCGCGATGTCCACCACTTCATTGCCCGACAGGCTGAGCACGCGAAGATTCGTGGCGAATTCCAGTCCCGCAACATCGGACAGGTGCAGCCCGCTCAAGTTCAGCCGGGTCAGCGTGACCATCTGCGCCGCGGTGATGGATTCATGGACAATAGGCGTTCCGCGATAGGAAGTCGTGATCGGCAGACCGAGCGCTTGAGCGAATGCGACGCGCAGCGCTTCCTCGTGGATATACGAGTCGATGGCCGGATTCAACGGACGCAGTGAAGACTGGCTGATGGCGACAAGTTCACTGGCGATCGGATTACCCCGGAACTCCGCGTCCGGCAGCCCGCGATTCTCCAAGTCGCGTATCTCGACATCTTCCGCGAAGAAATCATCGCCGCCGCCCTCGCCGAACAAACGGTCGGCGTGCTCGTTGCCAATCAAGATATCGTGACCATCGTCGCCGTGAATCTCGTCACGATCGGATGGAGTATGGAACGAGCCGGCCTTGGGCGCGGTGATTGCGATGGAGAATGGCAACGCCCCGGTCTGCTGCGCCCCGGCCGGGTTGTAGATGCGCAGATAGTAAGTGCCGGCAGCGAACGCCCGCGTGTCCACGATGGACTGCGCTTCAGCCAACCGACGGCCCTCTTGGTCGAATACATCCGCGACGACAGCAGGCGCAGTTGCCAGCGAAACGCTCAGGCCGGTGCCTTTCAGCGGATTGGTTGAGGAATGAATCACCAGCGGATTCGCGGCGTTCGGAGCATCGAGTTGCAACCGCAACGTGAGGCGTGTCTTGCCGGCCAGCAACGCGGAGCGGACCAGGCTGCTCACGTCCACGGAAACAGCAGCGTTGCCTGGGACATTGCGCAGCGACTGCGTGACAAGGCCGGTGGCTGAAGCAGTCCGGTCGCCTGCCGTCACCGCGCCATCGCCCTCGGCCTCCAGCGCGCGGATCTGCAACGTGCGGTCCACAAGGCCGGAGTCGGAGAGCCGCTTCGTGCCCGCCGTGGTGCCATCACTTAACCAGATCTCAGTCTCACCATTGGCATTGAGTGCGGTGAACGCCAGCGTGGTGCCGTTGGTTGCCAGGTTCAACTTTGCAGGACGTCCAGATTCATCCAGCCTCACGAACCCAGCCCCGCCATTGTTGCTCACCAACACGGTCGTCGCAGGTGTGCCGTCGCTCTTCCACAACTCCTGGAGGCCGGAGCCGGGGTCCACGCTGAAGAAGAGCGTCGTGCCGCGAACCGCGAACCCTTGAGGATTGCCGGTGCCAGGCCCGGCCACGATGTCAGTCAAACGCTGGAGGACGTTAGTCGCGCCGTCGTATCTCCACAGCTCAAGGCCCGCCGTGACTTCATACGCGGTGAAGTAAAGCGTGCCTCCGATCGGCGTTAACTGGCTGAACGCTCTCAATCCAGACGTGCCGAAAGCCGCGTTGACATCGGGCAGACGGACGGTTCCCGCCAGCGTGCCGTCGCTTCGCCACATTTCCACTCCATGCGTGCCGTCGTCCGCAGTGAAGTAGAGAGTGCCATTGACGTTGGCAAAATTGGTCGG
>CAMCCU010000026.1 GCA_945872975.1 Pedosphaera parvula Ellin514 | reverse complement strand
GCATCGTGCGGGTGCTTGGCCAGCAGCGTTTCCACCGCAGTCCGCAGGGTCGAGTCCTCCACCGCCGCCGGCAATTCTTCCACGACGCCGTTCTCGTGCTTGATGTTCAGCGCGTCGAGAAAATCAACCAGCAGGCCCGCATGCTTTTTCAGGAGCCAGTTCCGGATCAAGCCATCCGCCGCCAGGTTCAGCGCCGGCCGGCTCAAGCTACCCAATAAAGTTGCATTCCGTTCGTCGAGAGGCTGGCGTCCGAGGAACACCGGGCGGACCCGACGCACCTGGGCCACGGCGTCCAGCGCGGCGCGGTAAATCCGTTTGTCGGAAGTGCGATTAAATTCAAAGATATCCGCTGCCAGAGCGGCGGGCATCGCGGCAAACAGTTCGTGAGAGGTCATGTTGTAAGAGTCGCAACTCGCGGATCGCAGTCCAGATTTGGACCTTGAGCCAGCAGCAGCGGCCAAGACTGATATTCGTTCAGATGCACAGAGGCAATCAGGTTTTCGCGTTGGAGCACCAGGTCGTGATGCAGATGCGATGCTTCCGCGCCAGCGCTTCGACAGCCTCCTGCTCGAGCACGAGCGTCTTCCCGGCTTCCAACGCCAGCACAGAAATCTTCGCCGCCACACAGGTCTCGATGGTCTTCGCGCCGATGCACGGCACATCAAAACGCATGTCGTGCCGCTCTTTTGAAACCTTCACCGCCACCGCACCGCCATCCTTGCCCGCCAGTTCGCCGCCCCGGGCCAGGCATCGATCCGTTCCTTCGAACCCCTCGACCGCCAGCACGGTCCCATTCTTGACGACGACCATCTGCCCAATCTCCAGGCGCGAAACTTCTTTCGCGATCCGGAACCCGAATTGAGCATCGCCCTCTTGTTCCGGCGTGAGTTTTCCACCGAGTTGAAACCCCGGACCAGGCATCAGCGGCTCCAGCCAGGGCGTGGCTTCGATCAGCTCCACGCCTTCCTTTTTCAATTCATCGGCGATGGCTCCAAAGATCGTGTGAGCGTTCTTTTCCTTAAGGCGAAGCAGCAACCCCACGGCCCGGAGATCTGGTCGGAGGTCGAAAAGGTTCTTCGGCGCAATCTGGCCCAGCATCACACACCGCGTGATCTGCCGGTCTGCAAAAGCCCGGATCATCTTCGACAACTGGCCGACCTTGATCCAAACAATCTCGTCCACCAGCGCCGCCAGCGCCGGATCGGTCTCGTTCTCAAAGGCGACGGCGACCAAGCGTTTGATGCCCATGGCGCGCGCCTGACGCGCAAACATCAGCGGCAACGCGCGGCTTCCGGCAATGATGCCGCAATTTTCCAACGACTGGTTCACGGCGGAAGTATCTAGCGGAGGCGCCCAAGCGCCGCAACGGCAATAAACCCGTCAACCTCCGTCCCCAAGGGTTGCCTTGAGGTGGTAATTCTAAAGAGGCGATGCGCTGAACCGATAGTATCCGGGTGACTGCGGGCGCGCTGACTGAAAATGACTTGAATGAGACGGAGCCAGAAAGGCATTCCACGTCTGGAATCTTTTCCGCCATCTCCGGCGTCGCCCTGATGCTCACCGTCGCGGCGGGCGTATGGATTTATCATCAGGGAGCAGAAGCGATGAACCCGGCCAACGCCGCCTCGCCTGCGCAGAAGATCAACGCAGGAGTCGCCCTTTTGCTCGCGGTCGCGCTGGCCGTCTTCACTTGCTGGAATTACCTGAGCCGGATTCGAGGAAACCGACTCCGAAACGAGCTGATTAAACTTCAAGCTGCGCTCGCCCAGTCCGAGGTGGAAAGCAAGCGCTCCAACGACGAACGGGAGAAGCTCAGCCGAAAGCTGAATGCCCTGTCGGCCAGCATTGAAAACACGATTCAGGAACGCATCAACCGGATGGCGTCCACCCAGGAACAGTTGGAGAAGCAGCTTCTGGAACGACAGAAAGCCGAGCGGCTCATGGCCCGGCAAGCGAATGAACTGGTGCGCTCGAAGGACGTGCTCGAGCTCCACGTCCAAAATCGATCGCTCGAGATCCAGAAGATGCAGGAGCGTTACGAGTCAATGCTCAACTCTGCCGGCGAAGGCATCTACGGGCTGGATTTGCAGGGACGCATTCGCTTCGTCAATCCGGCGACCGCCGCCATCACGGGCTGGACCGTGGAGGAACTTGCGGGACGCTCCGAACGCGAGGTCTTCTGCCACGATTCGTCGGGGCTTGCGGCTGAAGCAACCGATCAGGACCACTCGCGGAATGACTGTGAGATTTTCTACCGGCGCGATGGTTCCACCTATCCCGTCGAGTACACGCGCAAGCCGATCACGGAGGGAAATCGTGAGATCGGCACGGTGGTGGTCTTCAAGGATATCACGGAACGAAAACGCGCCGAGGAAACCTTGAGCCGCAAGGCGGCGGAGCTGGCACGTTCCAACGCAGAGCTGGAACAGTTCGCCTACGTCGCTTCGCACGATCTTCAGGAGCCGCTCCGCAAGATCCAGGCGTTCGGGGATCGACTCAAGACCAAGGTCGACGCCGTGGGACTGGAGGACGGGCGCGACTACCTCGACCGCATGCAGGGCGCGGCGGCGCGCATGCGCACGCTCATTGATGACCTGCTCACTTTCTCCCGCGTCATCAGCGCGTCTCAACCGTTCGTCCCGGTGAACTTGAACAGCGTCATCAAAGGCGTCCTCAGCGATCTCGAAGTCCGCATCGAACAAACCAAGGCGCGCGTCGAAGTGGGAACGCTGCCGACGATTGAGGCCGACCCGCTCCAGCTTCGCCAGCTCCTGCAAAACCTCATCGGAAACGCACTGAAGTTCCAACCCCCGGACGCACAGCCGGTCATTCGGATCGAGGGGCGGATTCTCCGCAATCCCTTTGCGGGATCACCTGACCAGGATCCCTATGCGGAGCAATGTGAGCTGAGCGTTCAGGACAACGGAATCGGGTTCGACGAGAAATACACCGACAAAATCTTCGCGGTATTCCAGCGTCTGCATGGGAGGACCGAATTCGAGGGAACCGGTGTCGGGCTCGCCGTCTGCCGACGCATCTCCGATCGCCACGGCGGCACGATTCGCGCCCAGAGCAAACCCGGGAAAGGCGCCACCTTCATCGTCACCCTGCCCGCTCGACATCTAAAAACACAACTCGCTGCTTAATGGCATCCACCAAATCCATGGTCATTCTCATGGCCGATGACGACGCCGATGATCGTCTCCTGGCCAAGGACGCGCTCAACGAGTGCAAGATCACGAACGCCCTGCACTTCGTCGAAAATGGCGAGGAGCTGCTCGACTATCTCCGGCAGGAGGGCAAATACGCCTCGCTCGCGAACACGCCCAGGCCGGGCCTGATCCTTCTCGACTTGAACATGCCGCGAAAGGACGGGCGCGAGGCGTTGCAGGAGATCAAGGCCGACCCCAGGCTCCGCTCCATCCCGGTTGTCGTCCTCACCACCTCCAAGGCGGAGACGGACATCAGCCGCATCTACGAACTGGGCGCCAATTCATTCATCACCAAGCCGGTCTCATTTGATGCGTTGATCAAGGTCATGAGCGACCTCGTCCACTACTGGTTTGAGCTCGTCGAACTTCCCCCACAAAAACCCTAGTGCAAGCTCATCATCCGAACCCCACGTTGCGCGTTCTCCTCGTTGAAGATGACGAGGATGACTACATCATCGCGCGCGATTTGTTCGCCGAGTTCCGAGGCGGCCAAATCCAGCTCGACTGGATGAAGAACTTCTCGACGGGACTGGACGCCATGACGCGCAACCAGCACGACATCTGCCTCATCGACTACCGACTCGGAGCGCACAACGGAATCGAACTGCTCAAGGCCGCCGTCGAACACAACTGCCATTCGCCCATCATCCTGCTGACAGGGCAAGGGGAGCATGAGGTCGATTTGGAGGCGATGAAGGCCGGTGCCGCCGACTACTTGATCAAAGGCCGTCTCGACGCGGGAATGCTGGAGAGATCGATTCGTTACGCTCTCGAACGCAAGAAGGCTTCGGACAAGTCCGCCGTGGAACAAGCCCGCCTCGCCGCGTTCGGCGAAGACATCGGGCTTGCGCTCACCCGTCGTGATTCTCTGGACGCCATCCTGCACCGCTGCGCCAGCGCCATGTCGCACTACCTCGACGCCGCGATGGCCCGCATCTGGATCTACGACGCCGAGGATGGCTGCCTGAAGCTTCACGCAAACGCGGGCGCGCTGGCGGACCCCAGCGACCTGGCTCATCAGCAACCGAAAGTGCGCCTTGACCTCGCTCAAGCGGCCGAAGGCAAGCCCACGCTCATCCCGCGAGT
Organism: Pedosphaera parvula Ellin514; assembly: GCA_945872975.1. Classification (GTDB taxonomy): domain Bacteria; phylum Verrucomicrobiota; class Verrucomicrobiia; order Limisphaerales; family JADJPG01; genus JADJPG01. The sequence continues at coordinate 16,935 of CAMCCU010000026.1, read as the reverse complement.
TCTCGGGGACGAACGAATCCCCGATCAAGCATGGGCCGCCCGCGAAGGCATCATTGGCTTTGCTGGATATCCGCTCACACTGGAGGATCGCCTTATCGGCGTCATGACGCTGTTCGCGCGCCGCCCCCTGCACGAGGCCACGCTGCAGGAGATGGCGTCCGTCGCCAACGGCATCGCCCTCTGCATCGAGCGCAAGCGATCCGCCGAGGCGCTGGACGCCAGCGAGGTGAAATACCGTTCGGTGGTGGAAAGCGTCAAAGAGGTCATCTTCCAAATCGACAGCGAGGGAAAATGGTCGTTCTTGAACCGGGCCTGGACGGAAATCACCGGCTTCAATCTTCAGCAGACGCTGGGAACACGCTTCACCGATTACATCCATCCCGATGACCGCGACCATCACTCGGAGAACATTCGCGAAGTGGCCCAGCATCGGAGGAGCTATTGCCGCGACGAGACACGCTACCTCGCTGAGGACGGCACGTTTCGCTGGATGGAAGTTTACGCCCAGCCGATCTACAGCGGGGAAGGCGACATCGGCGGGGTCTCCGGAACCCTGAGCGACATCACTGAACGCAAGCGCGCGGAGGCGGAGATCCAAAAGCTCGCCGCCTTCCCGAGGTTCAATCCCGATCCCGTCATGGAACTGGCGGCGGACGGAACCCTGACCTATCTGAACAATGCCGCTCGCGAGATGGCGTTACAGCTTGGTGCCCCCGAGCCCGAAGCCATCCTCCCCTGCAACGCCGCCGCCATTGCGCAAGAGTGCCTGCGCCAGGGGCGCAACAAGCTTTCACAACAAATCCAGGTCAATGGACGCACGTTGGCGTGGTCGTTCTTCCCGATCATCGCCAGCCAGGTTGTCCATTGTTACGGCGCGGACATCACGGAGCGATTGAACCTGGAAACGCAGCTCCGCCATTCGCAAAAGCTGGATTCCATCGGCCAGCTCGCCGCCGGTGTCGCCCACGATTTCAACAACATCCTCACCATCATCCAGGGCCACAGCGACCGGCTCATCGAGAACTGCGCGGATCGCGGGGACCTTGCGGAACCGCTCAAGCTCGTCTCCGGCGCGGCGCGGCGTGCGTCCAGCCTGACCCGGCAGTTACTCATGTTCAGCCGGAAACAGAAATTGCAGCCCAAGGTTCTTGATCTGAACAAGATCATCGCCAACGTCGGCAAGATGCTCGAACGCGTGCTCGGCGAGCACATTACTCTCGAAACACGTTGCGGGACGGGGCTGCCCGCCATCGAGGCGGACGCCGGGATGATCGAACAGATCATCATGAATCTCTCCGTCAATGCCCGCGACGCCATGCCCAAGGGAGGGACCCTGCTCATCGCGACCGCCATCGCATCCGTGGATGAGTTCTACGTCCAGCTTCATGCCGATGCGCACGTCGGGAATTTCGTCCGCCTCAGCGTCACGGACAATGGCACCGGCATGAGCCGCGAAATCATCAGCCGGATCTTTGAGCCATTCTTCACCACCAAGGAAGTTGGCAAAGGAACCGGCCTGGGCCTGGCGACGGTCTATGGCATCGTCAAGCAGCACAATGGATGGGTCGAGGTGGACAGCGAGATCGGACTCGGCACGACTTTCAACATATTCCTCCCGACCACGGAGAAATCGTTCGACACCTGCTTCGAACAAGCGCCAAAGAAGCCGTCCGTCAAAGGCGGCAACGAGACGATCCTGCTGGTCGAGGATGAGCCGCTCCTGCGCGAACTGGCCCGGTTCATCCTGCAAGACTACAAATACCAGGTGCTGGAAGCTGGCACCGGCAATGAAGCGCTGAAAGTGTGGGACGAGCATCAGGGCAAGATCGACCTGCTCCTGACGGACATGGTCATGCCGGACGGAATGACCGGGCGCGAGCTCGCCACCGAGCTGAGAAAACGAAAACCCGGGCTCAAGATTATCTACACCAGCGGCTACAACGAAGAGATCATGGGAGGTGACGCCACCCTCAACGAAACGCGATTCCTCCAGAAGCCTTATGCTCCACCGGTTCTCGCAGAGACCGTTCGAGCATGCCTCGACATCTAGCGCAGGACACCATCCCGGCAACGGCGGCTCAACTCCGGTTTCACACGCTCGAATCTGCTGCTTCCCCAGCGACAGCCAAAAAATCTTCTGGCGCACGTCGGGAGCTTTTGTATCGTCGCCCCTTCTGATTCCGCATTTTCACAACTGAATACACATGGAACCTAAAGGCGACATCGCACTCATCGGACTGGCCGTGATGGGCCAGAACCTCATCCTCAACATGAACGACCACGGCTACACCGTCGTCGCTTACAACCGCACCGTCGAGAAGGTGGACCAGTTCCTGGCCAACGAAGCCAAGGGCACCAAGGTCATCGGCGCGCACTCCATCGAGGAGATGGTCGCCAATCTCAAGCGCCCCCGCCGCGTCATGATGCTCGTCAAGGCCGGCAAGCCCGTCGATGAATTCATCGAGCAGCTCATCCCGCACCTCGAACCCGGCGACATCATCATCGACGGCGGCAACTCGCTCTTCGACGACACCAATCGGCGCGTGAAGTATTGCGAGAGCAAGGGCCTGCTCTACATCGGCACCGGCGTTTCCGGCGGCGAAGAAGGCGCGCGTCGCGGCCCCTCGATCATGCCCGGCGGTTCGCCCGCCGCATGGCCGCATGTGAAGGAAATTTTCCAGGCTGTCTCCGCGAAGGTCGATGGCGGCGCTCCGTGCTGCGACTGGGTCGGCGAACAAGGCGCGGGCCATTACGTGAAGATGGTTCACAACGGCATCGAGTACGGCGACATGCAGCTCATCTGCGAAGCCTACAACATCATGAAGAACGGTCTCGGCATGTCCGCGCAGGAGATGCACGAGGTTCTCGCCGAGTGGAACAAGGGCGACCTCGACAGCTATCTCATCGAGATCAGCCGCGACATCCTCGGCAAGAAGGACGAGGACGGCTCGCCGCTCGTGGACAAGATTCTCGACACCGCCGGCCAGAAAGGCACCGGCAAATGGACCGTCATCAATTCGCAGGATCTCGGCATCCCGATCACGCTGATGGCCGAAGCGGTCTATTCCCGCTGCGTCTCCGCGTTGAAGGACGAGCGCGTGAAGGCCGCCCGCAAGCTCAAAGGTCCGCGCCCCGCGCTCACCAGCATCGCAGCCAGCCCTGAGCGCAAGAAGGCGTTCATCGAAGACATCCGCTACGCGCTCTACGCCTCCAAGATCGTCAGCTACGCGCAGGGCTACATGCTCATGCGCGCCGCCGCGAAGGAGTACAAGTGGAACCTCAACTACGGCGGCATCGCCCTCATGTGGCGCGGCGGCTGCATCATCCGCTCGCGCTTCCTCGGCAAGATCAAGGAGGCCTACGACAACAATCCGAAGCTGATGAACCTGCTGATCGACGACTACTTCCGTGGCGAGATCAAGAAGTCGCAGAAAGGCTGGCGCAACATCGTCGCCACCGCCGCGAAGAAGGGCATCCCGGTTCCCGCCTTCAGCACCGCGCTGGCGTTCTACGACCAGTATCGCTCGGCGGTCCTGCCCGCGAACCTGCTCCAGGCGCAGCGTGATTACTTCGGCGCCCATACCTACGAGCGCATCGACAAGCCGCGCGGCGAGTTCTTCCACACCAACTGGACCGGCCGCGGCGGCACGACCAGCAGCTCGACCTACAACGTCTAGCCTTCAACGATTCCGACAAACAAGGACGGCAGCGATGCCGTCCTTTTTCTTTTCCCGATTGCGCCGCTCCCTTCGCGAACTAGACTGCGCTCATGAACTTCCTCCCGCATCGAACTCGTCTCGCCACTCACGGTGAGGTTGCGCCCGCCGGAATTTAATAATCGCCGCCCATGTTCCCCGCCCTCGCCACCCGCGTCCTCCGCACCACCGACCCGCGCCTCCTCTGGAAGTTCTGCTGGAACTTCGGCGTCAAAGGGCTGCTGTCCGTGGAACGTTTCAAGCGCGGCATCAAGCGCGGCGAATACTTCCCGCCGTTCCTTTACCTCTCGATCATCAACTCCTGCAACCTCCGCTGCCAGGGCTGCTGGGTGGACGTCGAGGAAAAGGACTCCATCGATCTCGAAACGCTCAACCGCACCATCACCGACGCGAAGAAGCATGGGAACGCCTTCTTCGGCATCCTCGGCGGCGAGCCCTTCATGCACCCGCAGTTGCTCGACCTGCTGGCGGCGCATCCCGACTGCTACTTCCAGGTCTTCACCAACGGCCAGTTCATCACGGAGAAGATCGCCAAACGCCTGCGCGAGATCGGCAACGTCACGCCGCTCATCAGCATCGAGGGCCGCAAGTTCACCAGCGACGAACGGCGAGGGAAGAAGGAAGTCCTCAACCGCACGCTGCGCGGGCTGGACAATTGTCTGCGCGAGAAAATCCTGACCGGCGTTGCCACCAGCGTCTGCCAGTCGAACATCGATGAACTGCTCACCGAGGAATGGCTCCGCGAACTGATCGCGCGCGGCGTGCATTACGTCTGGTTCCACACTTACCGCCCGATGGGGCCGAAGCCGAACTTCCAGCTCGCGCTGCGCCCGGACCAGCTCGTCCGCATCCGCCGCTTCGTGACCGACATGCGCGCCAAGGTTCCCATCGCCATCATCGACGCCTACTACGATCACCGCGGCCAGGCGCTCTGCCCGATGAGCACGGGCATCAGCCATCACATCAGCCCGCGCGGCGACATCGAGCCCTGCCCGATCATCCAGTTCGCGACGGAGACGATCAAAGATCCGCGCGGCATCTACGCAACGATGAGGGACAGCTCCTTTCTGAAAGACTTCCGCGAACTCTCGGCGAACCAGACTCGCGGCTGCGTTGTCTTGGAGCGTCCTGATCTCGTGAAGCAACTCGTCGTGAAGCACGGCGCGCGCGACACCACGGTGCGCGGCACGGCGATGGCAGAGCTGGAAGCGATGACGCCGCGTTTCAGTCAATGGCTTCCAGGCGAAGAGATCCCAGAGAAGCACTGGATGTACAAGCTTTCGAAGAAGTATTGGTTCAACGACTTCAACGCCTATGCCCGCGCCGACCACGACGCGACAGCGGTGGCGAAGGTCAAAGAGCTTCGCGCCAACGCCTCGAAAGCCAGCCCCAGCGAACCCGTCGTTCGCTGACCCTTCTCAACCACCTCACCGACCGACCGCGCGGTAGAAGCGTTGTTTGACTCCGGGCGTCGTCACGTCGCGGAGGATCATCGAGTTGCTCGACGGCGTGTTCGTGGCGAACGAGGTCCAGTCCACCAGATTCACCGAGCGTTGCAGTTCGTAAGACCGGCCCGGCGTGACCGCAATGGTCAGGCTCACTTCCTGATTCGCGCCCGGCGCACCGACAGCGGTAAACCGGAGACCGCCAACCTCCACTGCGCGGAAGAATCCGGACTGATTGGTCGGCGAGAGCGGAACGATCGCATGAAGATTCGCCAGCGGCCCGCTCCAGAATGGCGTCCACGCCACGGGACTCATCCTCGCTGTGCGCTCGACGATATATTCGGTCTTCACGCCATAAACGACGAGGTCCGTGCGATTCGTATCCCGCACCATTTCCAAGAGCGGTTCCGCCCCGAGATAAACTGCGCGACCGTTCACTCCGGCAGCACGGGGCACCGTTTGTCCATTCACCTGACTTGCGCTCACGTTGGTCACGATGAGCGGCACGAAAGCCGACGGTTGATTCGACAACGCGGTGAACCTCAGATGCGAGACAACCTGTTCGCCCGCGAAGTTCAACCCGGCCTGAGTTCCCAGCCGGATCTGGAATCGATTACTGCCAAGCGACTGGATCGTCGCCGAGCCCAGCGGAAGACTCGGCGGCACCAGACTGAAATTCGTGAGACGGCCCAGCGGCACTTCGACTATGAAGCTCGCGTTCGTCGCCGGAACCGTCGTGAAGACCGTCACCGGCACGCTGCCAGTCTGTCCCGCGAGAACGATCGAAGAGCCGAGGCGAACCTCCAGATAGTCGCCGACGACAATCGTGAAGGTCTGGCTGGCGGTCGCCGATGGCACGCCGTTGTCCGTCACGCGCACCGTGACCGAGTTCGTGGTTCGTGCGAACTGGGCGGCCGGCGGCCAGGTGAACACGCCATTCGTCCGGTCAATTCGCGCACCGCGCGGCGCTCCAGGAGCCAGGCTGAAGGTGAACAGTTGCGCCGGCAGATCCGCATCCGTGACCGAGTTGCTGACGACCAGCGTCGTGGCGACAACCGCTGTCTTGCTGGAAATCGGCGCGAGGATGGGAGCTTGGTTTACTTCACGGACGATCACCCGAACCACACGAGACACGCTTTGCACAGGCGAACCGTTGTCGCGAACCGTCACCGTCACCGGGAACTCCCTTGGGCCATCCGATTCACCCGGCGTCCAGCTCAACGCGCCATTCGCGGCGTTGATGCTCATGCCCGCCGGAGCGCCCGCGCCGAGCAGCCACGTCAGTTGATTAGACGGGATATCCGTGTCCGTTGCCGCGACGGTGTAGGCGAGCGGTGTTCCTTCATCCACCTCCACTGGAGTCGCGGGATTCAAAAAGATCGGCGCGGCGTTCACCTCGCGCACGATGACGTTGAAGGCCTGCGTCGCGCTCAGGCTGGGGAAGCCGTTGTCGGAAACGACCAGCATGAAGCGGTTGGTGGTTCCACCCTGCGCCTCGCCAGTCTGCCAGTTGATCGATCCGCTGTTCGCATCCAGCGACGCGCCCGCCGGAGCCACCGGCAACGCGAAGGTCAGCCCTTGTTTCGGCAGGTCGCTGTCCACCACCGTCGGCGTGAAGGCGAACTCGGCGCCTTCGTTGATCGTCATGGTGGCAATCGGCACGAGCGACGGAACCGTGTTGGGTCCACCCGCTGTGCTCGTCTGCGCGTCCGGCGCGGCCGGGGCAATTTCCGGGTTGCCCGCACTGTCCGTCGCCACGCTGTAGAAGGCGTAACTGTTTCCGAGCACACCGCTGAAGATCGCGCTCTGCTGCGTCGTGCGCGCGAGCCAGTTGGTGAACGGCCCGCCATTCACCGACACGAAGATGTCGAAGAACGCGATGCCGCTGCCGGCCGCGCTGTCATCACCCGACCACTCGATGGCGAAGCTCGCAGCACTGATTCCTGGCAGCGCGACGACTGCGCTCACCGGCGGATTGGTGTCCTGGAAGATGGGCGTGTAGTTCAGCGTGTAATTGCCCGTGCTGTTGTGATCGAACAAGTGCAAGAGCTTCTCACGAATCGCGCCGGGGATGGAGGACGGGAAGGTCCGGTCCGTCGTCCAGGCGTTCGCGCCCATGATCAACTGCTTGCCATCCGAGCGACGCACACTGACGAGACGGAAGTCCGGCCCAGGATTCGTCATCCGCAGATAACTGAATCCCGCAGGCATGTTCACCGTGAGCTGAACCTGGAGATCATTGGTCGTGGGCGCGCTGTCGATGAGCGGACTGCTGGCCAGCGACACCACGTTCGTCGTGCTGTCGCTTAGGTAAACGATGTCCGGCAGGTTGTCCGGATCAGGCGAATCGTTCACGAGGAAGTCGGGCAACGCGTCGTCCCCTGCCCGGTCGGCACGCACGACGTGGGTCATCTCGTGAATGTTCACGGCATCGATGAGCGAGAGGCTCAGGCCGCCCAATGCGTCCATGTGCTCGAACGACGCGCGGTAATCGATGAACTTGCCCTGCAAACTGGAAGTCATGTCCCAGATCACGATCTTGGACTTGCCCGAATCGATGCTACCAATGTTCAAGTTGAAGGACGGATTCAGCGGCTCATTGTCCACACGTGCGCCGAGCAACTGGAAGTCGATGGAAAGCCCCTTCTCGTTCTCGATGATGCGCGGAGCCGCCGAGCTGATGCGGAAGTTGCGAGCGACACCGGCTCCGCTGTTGCGTATGCGCAGGCCCAGCGCGAACGGTTCAGCCGGCTCCAGTTCGGGCGTGAAGGGATCATCCGAATACACATCGCGCTGCTGGAAGTAATCGAGCGTCAGCCGCGCCTCCGGCAACACCGTGATCGATCCCGGCAACAACTGAATAGTGACCTGACGACCGTCTTCCACATACTTCAACGTGCCGCCGATGTAGTAGCTCGTCGGTGAAAGTGGAGCAGCATCGAGGGTGGGGATGAAGACATACTCAGCGGCACCGCTCGCGTTGTTGGCCAGCAAGCCGGAACCCGTCACGCCCGTCAGCCCGCTCAAGGTCGGGCCGCGAACGGCGAAGAGCCCGGAAGCCGACTGGTTCGACGCGTCGCGGAAATCGAGGTCGAGCTGGATGCCGGCCAGTTCCGCTCCGGAATTGTTCTCCAGAATCAACGTGCCCTTGAACGCATTTCGCGTGAGCGCGATGTCCTGGCTCAACTGGAGACGAACTTTCGCGCACACTGGCGTTCCGGGAGGCGGACTGCCCGCTGCGGAAATCGTCCCTGCACCGGCCGCCAACAGCGACGGCCCCAGATTGCACGGAATCTCCGCCAGCAAGGTCAGCGGCGGATAGCTGATGGACGTCGGAGTAATCACCGTCGGGGTGAAGCCGAGCGATTGCATGGCCTGATTGGCGGCGTTTAGAATCGCGGGAATTTTCTCCGGCGGACCGCACGCGCAGAAATCGCTGACCCCGAAACCGAACGGGCCATCCACGGTGCCGAAGCTGCCAGACTTCAGGTAGCCGCGGATGCGTGCCTTCTGGCATTCATCGAGTTTGCCCAGCAGACAGTCGAAGCCTGCGTCGAACGCGATGTTGTTCGCCGTCATGAAATCCACGCGCGTCACGTCCACCGTGTCGAAGTGGCAGCCCGTGTCGGGCACGCACACCACTTGAATCTCGATTGTCGCGGTCTTGGTCACGAACGCCTTGCCGCACTTGAAGCTGGTATCAACCGGCATATGAACGACGCACTCGGTGCCCGCGCAGCCGCCGCCACCCGCGGCCTGGATGAAACCGGCCCCGGCGGATTCGCCCGGCTCACGAACGCGGATCGTGACCGGCACCGTGACGCTCGATTGCGCCGGCAGTTCCTCCAGCTCGGTCACCAGCGGAGTGATGACAAGTTTGGGATGATTCGGGACCGGAATGCGAACGCGTTGCAGAGCGATGAGGCCGGTGTTGCGCAAACGGATTTCAAACTGGCTGGTCTGGCCCGGGAACACCAAGGGAATCACCAGCGGATTCTCCACGACAAGATTTGGCTGCGGCACCTCCGTTTCAAACTTCGGTTCGATGACGACGCGGTAGCGATCTTCAATCTCCGTCGGCACCACCTTCCATTCGTAACGCACACTCTCAAGGCTCAGGAACATTTCCTGTTCATGCTGGGCGCCGGGGATGATGCGCACTCCACCGCGCCCCGAAGCGTGGTTAAACGCGGAAACTTCGAGGATGTAGTCATCTTCCAGCAGATTGTTTAGCAGCAACTGGCCGTTCGTACCGGTCGCGCCGTCCGCGACCACCAGCCCGGTGATGCGATCCCGGACCAGCACTGTCGCATTGGTCACCCGCGGCGCACCGTTGGCGAAGTAGGTGTGCTCGTCCGTCACGGTCACGAGCAGATCGCCGCGAGCTTCGGACAGCGCGCGGAACTGGAACGGAACACTCAGCCCCGTGTTGTTGCCGATGAGCCCGAGGTTTCCGCTGTAAACCGTTAGCGGCAGATTGGTGGCAGGATTCAAGGCCACCACCACGGTCGAACGCGCACCGGGAGCGAGCGATGGAATCGGCGACGCAGAAATGAGCGACATCCACGGAACCACCGGCAGCGCGACGTTCAAGTCGCCACTCGCGACACCGCCCTGGTTCACCACGTCGAATTGCACAATGGTCTGCGTGCCGCGCAACATGCCGCGCGTCATCGAAGCGGGGTCGGCGACCAGTTGCGCGGTCGGAGGAGCGACTGCGAAGTCCACGGGGATGCGCAGCACAGCGCCTTCTGCTGAGGTGGCGATCAAATTGAACCGGCCGCGCACCGGCGTGGTCAACGTGGTCATGAGCTCGAAGCTCACCGTAGCGGATTGATTTCCAGCGACCACGTTGGTCACGCTCGCGGTCATCGTGAAGTCGAGCGGCAGATTCTCCGCCGCGACCGATACGCCCGTGAGCGGGAGCGGACTCAGGTTGCGCAGCTCAATGACGCCATTGGTCGCGAGGCCGGGAGCGAGACGGACGTTGAGATTCCAAGGCACCGCGCCCATGCCGAGCAGAGTGAACTGATCCTCCACGAGATCCTGACGCACGCGCGGATGGTCCGCGCCGATGGTGTAAACGCCCGCCTCGCCGGAGATCGGTTGGAAGACGGCGGTGAAGTTTCCGCTGGCGTCCGAGATCACCTGGAGGACACGGCGCACGCGATCCACGTTCACGCGCACGGTCGCGGTGCGGAACGGCGCCGGCGAACCGTCGGCGCTGAAGAACGTCCGCCCGCTCAGCGGAATCGGCGTGCCGGAAACCGCCGAGTCCACCGTCGTGCTGACGGTGGCGCGATACGAGGGCTGCACGGAGATCGCGGCGGACAGCAGCGAGTTGTTGCGCTCGGAACCTTCCGTCACCAGACCACCGGCGTCCGTTCGAACGAGCAACCAGTAGTTGCCGGGATCGGAAGGCAGCAGCAGCGAGCGCGCAACGGTATAGCTGTCACCCACCACGACCGTCGCGTTGTTGGTCACGCGGGTGATGAGGAAGGCGTTCGCACCTTGCGCGTCCGTGGCGACGTAGAGTTCATCCACCCAGGGAGCAGTGGCGGTGGCGAGGCCGTTGTTGGTCACGGTCCAGACGGCGGTGATCAATCCATCGGTCAGGGCATTCGTCGGTCCGCTGACTTCAACGACTGCGAGGTCTGGCACATCGATGTCCGTCACGGACAGCGGCGCGGTTCCTGGATTGAACCCTGCGGCGCTGGCTCCGATCGTGACTTCGCGAGCGCCATCACTGACGCCATCGACGACTCCGTTGATGGTTACGTTCGTCGAGGATTGGCCGAGGGCGATCGTCACGGAAGTCTGCAACGTCGCCTGTCCTGCCGGCGAAGTGCTGAGCGCGACGGCGAGGGAATTGGTCAGAGGCGTATTGCGCGTGATAGTGACGACGGTGGAGGAACCTTCCGCGATCACGGCAACCGCCGTCGCGACAGAGAGGGTCGGGCCGTCATTATCCTGAATGCGAATCCTCGCGCTGGCCCTGGAACCTGGGAGAACCGAGCCATCGGCCGCCAGTCCTTCCGCGACGATGTTCACGACCTGCGCTCCGAAGGCCAGCGTGTCATCGCGCACGTTCACGTTGAACGACACGCCGGGCTGGTTGGCCGGGATGGTGACCTCGGCAGGAACCTGCACGAGACCGCCGCTGTTCGTGCCGAGACGCACGCGCAGGAGGCCGGACGAAATCGGAGAGCGGGTGAGCGTGGCGAGCGCGGCGGGATTGACGACGCCTTCGGTGACGTTCGTATCGGAGAGCGTCAGGGTCAGCGCCACCGAATCGTCATCGAGCACGCTGATGGGCGCGGACACCGTCGAGAAGCCGGCGGCAGACGCGAAGATCGAGGCGATGCGCGTACCGGTGACCAGGTCGTCATCGACCGGATCGAGGTTGAAGGTGGCATTCGTCTGGCCGACGGGAATCGTAATCGTCGCGGGAATGGTCAGCGCGCCAGGGCGGTCGGACGTCAGCGTGATGGTGAGCGGGAGGTTGGTGTTGACGTTGCGAATCACGCGGCCAGTGACCGAGCCGGTCGCAGCGTCTTCGAGCACGTTCGCAGCGCTGAGCTGGAGGCGGAGCGCGGGAGAATCATTCTCGCGCACGGTCAACTGGTTGGTGGCGCTGATGTGGCCCGCGGCCTGGGCCACGATGGCAGCAATGACGTCGCCGCCCACGAGGAGGTCATCCACGACCTCGATGTAGAAGCTCGCGGAGTTTCCGCCCACCGGAATTTCGATGCTGGACGGAAGAGTTACTTTGGCGGACGGGCTGGCGGAGAGGCTGACATTGAGCGCGGCCGCACTGCTGCTGTTCCGCGTGACCGTCGCGTAGGTCGCCTGCGCGCCGCCGTTTTCCGAAACGCTGGAGGGCGACAGCGTGATGGTCAGCGCCGATTGCAACTGGATCGCCGTGGCGGAGATGGCCGCGTTGTTCGCGTCGCTCTCCTCGAACACCTGCGTGTTGGCGTCCACCTCGGCCACGAAGAAGCGGGAGCCGTTGCCGAAGTTCGGCAGCGTGACCTGCTGCGTCCGCGTGAGCGATTGGTTGGGGCTCAGAGCTCCGTTGAACTGGATGGAAGTCAGGAACTGATCTCCGCCGACGACGTTGTCGGCCGAGAGGAAAAGATGATCCGACCACGGACCCACGGCGGGAACCGTTCCATTGTTCCGAATCGTCCAGACGACGGGCACGGGCTGACCCGGCAAACCATTGACCGGACCGCTGACCGCTGTGACCACGAGGTCGGGATACGGACGGGCCACGACTGGAAGCTGGATCTGCGCGGAGTTGTTCGCCTCGCCGGTTCCAGAGCCGTTGTGCTCCGGCAGATTGTTGAAGGTATCGCTGCTGACAGATATCTCGATGCGGCCGACAGAGCGCGGTCCGTCCGGCAAGTCGAAGACCAGTTGCCTCGCGCGATTGGCGCCGGGGAGAATAACGCCGTTGGTTCCCTGACTCGGGTTATACAGCAACGTCGTGTTCAACAGCACTTCGGCGGTGTTCGTGTTTCGGATGATGATGCGATCATAGAACGCGCTGTTCGCGGCAACATTTCCCTGGTTGACCACGTTCCAACGAACGGTCAGTTCCGCGCCCGCCTGCGCACTCGGACTCGCCGTCACGCTGAGACCTGTGACCAACATGTCCGGCGCAGAGGCGCTGATGATCGAGCGGGCGTTGTTGGTTTCGGCGCTCCCTTGCGCGTTGTATTCGAAGAGCTGGCTGTCGCTGTCGGTCGTGACGACCACCTCGAACGCGCCGAACGCGCTCAAGTCCGTGGGCATGATGAAGGAGATCGAGCGCGCGCGCTGACCATTCGCCGCGATGTCGCCGTTCCCTGGCTCCGCCGACGCATAGTTGGTCGTCGTGTTAAGGATGGTTTGTGAACTGTTGGTGTTGCGGACAACGATGCTCTCGTTCCATGAACCGGCGCTGGCGCGAGCGCCGGAATTCGTGACGACCCAGCTCACCGTGACCGTGGAACCCGTCAGCCAGCCGGCGACAGGCGTGGTGTTCAGGCTCGCGACTTGCAGGTCAGGATACGGCGCGAGCGTGGTGTTGATATTGACTGACGACGCATTGTTGGCCTCCGCTGTGCCGCCGACGTTTTGCTCGAAGACATTGTTGAACGCGTCCGTGGCGACGGTCACTTCGAGTGCGCCGACGCCGGCCGGCCCATCCGGCAACGCAACCACCAGCTGACGCGTCCGCGTCTGGCCGGGATTGATCGCTCCACTCAACGCCTCGTCATAGAACAGGGTCCGATTGACGACGATCTGGCTGGTCGCGGTGTTGCGGACGGTCACGCGTTCCGTGAAGGAAGCAGGCGTCGCGGCAGTGCCGTTGTTTCGAGTCACCCACTGCACGGTCGTTGACTGGCCAGATTGCAAACCGCTTGTCGGATTCAACGCCAGCCCGGTGACGACGAGGTCCGGCGCGACGTTGGTTTCAAAGAGCGGCGACGGCGGCTGAGCCGGATTGGGCGCAAGCAGGAAACTGAAAGTGTTCGTCGTGCTGGTGTCGAGGTAGCGGCCCTCGACTGCGAGCAGGTAGCTGCCTGTCTGCGGCAGCGAGAAGGTTTCAGCGTCAGTCGTGACGTTCTGCTGATTGAGCACGATCTGGTCGGCGGGCGAGTAGATACGAAGGTAAGGCTGATAAACAAAGCCGCTCGTGGGACGGCCATCGAAGTAGAAGCGGTCACCCGCGCTGGCATCGAAACGGTAGAGCACCGTGCTGATGCCCGGGTTGAGCGAACCAGTCAGCAGCGTCCCCGGCGCGAATGGCAGCGCGGTCGAAGCGTTGATCAGGCGGAACGCGTAGCTGTTCGTGATCGTGCCCGACGCGGCGACTTCGATGACGTAATCGCCGGCGCGCAGGTTGAGCATGGCGTCCATCTCGTAGCTGTCAGAATTGTTGAACGTCCGGGGACTCACGAGCCGTCCGTCCGGGCCGGTCAGTGACCAGTTCAACGAGCCGTCGCCGGTGAGCGAGTCAAAGAACACCTTGGTGGGCGCTGCCAAGGTGAAGCGATGAAACTGACTTTGTCCCGCCACTGCGATGCTGCCTTCGACCGTCGCGCCGATCACAAAGGTGTTCGTGCCGTCCACGACCGGCTGGAGGAGGAAGGAGAAATTCCCACTCGGGCTCGTGTCGATGTAGCGACCTTCGACCGAGAGGAGGTAGCTGCCGCTGTGCGGAACGGTGAACACGTCCAGATCCGAGGTGACGGCGAGTTGATTCAAGGTCACAAACCCCAACGGAGAATAGAGTCGAAGATACGGCTGATAACCAAAGCCGCTGGTGGGCCGGCCATCGAAGTAGAACCGATCTCCCGCCGTGGCATCGAAGCGGTAGAGCCGGGTGCTGTTGCCGGGGCTCAGGGAACCATTGAGCAGAACGCCCGGCGTGAACGCCAGCGCGGAGGTGGTATCAACAAAACGGAACGCGTAGGCATTGGTCTGGGCGGCGGAGGCGTCGATCTCGATCTGATAATTGCCGGCGGGAAGATTGAGCAGCGCGTCGATTTCATAGCTATCAGAACCGTCGAGCCCACGGTTGTTAACCACCACGCCGGGCGGGCCGGTGAGGGTCCAGGTGAACGGAACATTCGCCAGCGAATCGAAGAGCAGCCGCATCGGCGTGGCGAGGGTGAATTCATGAAACCGGCGCTGCCCGGCGACCGCGATGTCGCCCGTCACCGTCTCGGTAATCGCGAAGGTGTTCGTGGTGTCCACCACGGGTTGCAGCAGGAAGGAGAAGCTCCCGTTCGTGCTCGTGTCGATGTAGCGCCCTTCCACGGCGAGCAAGTAGCTGCCGGTGTGCGGCACGGTGAACACATCGAGATCCGTCGTGACGGTGAATTGCTGAAGGACCACATGGCCCAGAGGCGAATGAAGCCTGAGATAGGGATCGTAATTGAAACCCGTGCGCGGACGGCCATCGAAGTAGAACCGTTCTCCAGCGCTGGCATTAAACCGGTAGAGCACGGTGCTGTTGGCCGGTGCCAAGGAACCGCTGACGAGGGTGCCGGGCGTGAAGGGAACTGCGGTGGAAGCGTCGAGAAACCGGAAGGCGTAGCTGCCAGTCTCGTCGGTCGGAGCATCCACCTCGACCATGTAATCCCCTGCGGGAAGGTTGAGCAATGAATTGACTTCGTAGCTGTCGGACGCATCGAGAACGCGTTCGTTTACCACCACACCAGACGGGCCAGTGAGCGTCCACTTGAACGAACGGTTGACCAGCGAATCGAAGACAAGACGCGTCGGCACCGGAAGGTTGAAGCGGTGAAACTGGCGCTGGCCGGGCGTCGCGATGCTGCCATTCACCGTGGTGCCGATGGCGAAGGTGTTCGTGCCGTCCACAACTGGTTGAAGCAGGAAGGCGAACGTGCCGCTGGCGGCGTTTTCGTTGTAGCGACCTTCGACGGAAACGATGTAGGTGCCGCTGTACGGAGCAGAGAACACTTCGGCGTCGGCGGAGGTAGTTTGCGGTGGCAGGGCACGGCCATACGGACCGTAGATCTTGAGGTAAGGCGCGCTGCTGAATCCGCTGGAGGGACGACCATCGAGATAGAACCGATCGCCTGCGGTGGCGTTGAATCGGTAGAGAGCAGTGCCGCGGGCGGGCGCGATGGAATTGCTGAAGACAAGGCCCGGCGTGAAGGGTGTGGTCGCCGCGGAATCGAGCAACCGGAAGGAATACGTCCCCGAGGAACCGGTGACGTTCAGGCGATAGTTGCCGGCGGGCAGGTCCAGCGACGTGTCCCCGAAGTCATAGCTGTCCGAGGCTTGGAACGAACGGTTGTTCACGAAGTCACCGCCAGGCCCGGTCAGCGTCCAATGGAAGTCGTCGTTGACGAGAGCGTCGAAGAACAATCGCGACGCAGCGCCGAGCGTGAAGGTGTAGCTGTTCGTGGTCGTGACCGTGGCGAGGCTGCCGTTGATGGTCGCACCCACGGTCAACGGCGTTCCAGAGAAGGTGACAGGGACGTTGTCCACGAAGCCGACGTTGAACTGATACGAACCGCTCGTGAGGTCGCCAATGTAGCCTTCGACGAGAATCGTGTAAGTGCCGGTAGCCAGCAGACGAATCGTGCCGGCATCGGCGGTCCCGCTTCCGAAGAGGCGATTCCCAAACGGATCGAACAGCCGCCAGTAGGAATTCGGAATGCCCGCCTGCGTGATCCAGTTGAAGGAGAAACGATCGCCAATGCTGGCTGTGAAACGATAGGCGTCCGTCTCATTACCCGGATTGAGTCCGCCGCTCACCAGGACGCCAGGTGTGAGCGGAGTGGCCGTGGCGATATCGAAGAGGCGAAACCGGTAGCCACCGATCTCGTCAGCAGACGCATTAACCGTCAGCCGGTAACTTCCCGGTGAAAGCTGAAGCAACGGGTCCGCAATATTTTGAGCGTCCGAACCGGTGAAGCCCCGGTTGTTCACGACGCGACCTGCAGGACCATCGAGCGTCCAGCGGAAGCTGCCGTCGTTCGTCTGGGAATCGAAGTAAAGCGTGGCCGAGGCTGGCAACGTGAAGCTGTAGCTCTGCGACTGGCCGGGCAACGCCACGGTACCGCTCACGACCGACCCAAGCGTGAGCGCCTGCGAACCATCGTTGACCGGAACGACATTGAAGACGCACGAGCTGTTCGCCGGACTGCCGACGTATCCCTCGATCAACAAGGTGTAGGTGCCGCCCGCCTCCAGAGTAACCGGGCCGAGATCCGAAAAACCGCTGGCGAGAACGATGTCGCCGCTTGGAT
>CAMCCU010000025.1 GCA_945872975.1 Pedosphaera parvula Ellin514 | reverse complement strand
GAGTTGGTTGGGGTCTTCGGCAGCAAGGAAGTTTTGCCACTGCCGAGGTCATAGCGGTGGCGCGCGCCGTCGCGGCTGTATTCCAAAGCTCCGCCCTCATCCTTCCATGTCACTGAGAGCGCCCCGGACTGATACAGATTCGTCATCTGCCGGGTCACACGCTCGTGATGAGCGTAACCGGGCATGGACTTGAGACGGTCCTGAGCTTGCGAAGGCAGAGATGACGCACCGAGGACGGCCAGCGCCAGCAGTCGGGAGGCGACAATGGAAATCGATTTCATCGTGAGCCGGAAGGATGTCGTTTACGCCTGACGTGTCGAGAACGCTCGCTATTACTCCTCAGCGCCTCGGCTCCACGCCCAGCAGATGCCTCACGAAGAAGTCCTGCATACGGCGGCGCCCGTAGGGACTTCCACCTGCGCCGTGCCCCGCGCCGGGAAAGACAACAAGGTCGAAATCCTTGTCCGCCTTGATGAGCGCGTTGACGACTTGCATCGTGCTGGCAGGATCCACGTTCTTGTCCAGTTCACCGACGGTGAGCAACAGCTTCCCCGTGAGCTTGTGCGCCAGCGTGACGTTGGACTGCTCATCGTAGTGCGACCCGATAGGCCAGCCCATCCACTGTTCGTTCCACCAGATTTTATCCATGCGATTGTCGTGGCACCCGCAGTCCGCCACCGCCGCCTTGTAGAACTCACCGTGCGTCAGCAGCGCACCCAGCGCGTTCTGCCCCCCCGCCGATCCGCCGTAGATTCCAACGCGCCCGAGATCCATGTAGGGGTACTTCGCCGCCGCCGCTTTCATCCACAGAATGCGATCAGGAAACCCCGCATCGCCGAGATTCTTCCAGCACACGTCGTGAAACTTCTTGGAGCGATAGCTCGTGCCCAGGCCATCCATCTGCACGACGATGAACCCCAGTTCCCCGAGGCTCTGCATGGAGTTCAATGTGCTAAAACCTTTCGGCACGAACGCGCCCTGCGGCCCGGCGTAGATGTTTTCGATGATGGCATATTTCTTCGTCGGATCGAAGTTCGTCGGGCGATTGATCACGCCGTAGATGTCCGTCACACCATCGCGCGCCATGGCCACGAAACGTTCCGGCGCCTGCCAGCCCGTCTTCACCAACGCGCTCGCCTCGCCACGTTCCAGTTCACACACCAGCTTGCCGTCCTCACTTCGGCGCAGTTCATTCACTGGCGCCAGGTCCACGCGCGACCAGGTGTCCACGAAGAACCGGCGGTCGGGTGAGTAATCAACCGAGTGCGTGCCGTCGCCTTCCGTCAGGATCACCAGCCCCGTGCCATCGAAGTTCACGCGCGCATGATGGATGTAATACGGGTCCTGTCCCGGGCGGATGCCGCCGGCGCGAAACCAAATCTGGCGCTTCTCCTTGTCCACGCGATCCACGCCGCGCACCACCCATTCGCCCTTTGTGATCTGGTTCTTCACCGCCGATTTGCGCGCGTCGTAGAGATAGAGATGATTCCAGCCGTCGCGTTCGCTCATCCAGATGATCTCGCCCGTCTCGTCGAGATATTCCGTGAACGACTTGCCGCTATAGTCGATGAACGTCGCACTGGATTCATCGACGATGGGCCTTACCGCGCCGCTCTTCGCGTTCACGCCGAGGATGCGCAGCGCCTGATGCCCGCGCTGGTTGAAGAGGAAGGTGAACCGCGACGAATCCGCGTCCCAACGCACGTCACTCACACTCCAAGGATTTGCAAACAGCTCGTCGCTCACGGGAATCTGCCGCTGCGCGATGACATCAAACAACTGCGGCTTGGCGACCGGGACACGGTCGCCAGGCTTGCGATATTCGAGCGTGTGCAGCTTCGGCTGAACTTGATCCTTGGGTGACGACTCGACCAAGTGAATCTTATGTTCCTCCCCTGCCCTCGTGCGGACGCCCACAATGCGCTTCGAGTCCGGCGACCAATAGACGCGCTCGCCATAAGCATCGTCCGCCTTGCCATCGCTGCTCAACGCGACCTCCTCGCCATCCTCCAGGCTGTGGACCATGAGATTGTGATCCTTGATGAACGCCCGCCATTTGCCGTCGGGCGACGTGAAGCGATTGCTATCCGCAGCACCCGAATTGCGGCGACCACGAGGACGGGACGGAGATGCGACCGCCAGTGTATTGGTGATCTCGGCCAGGCCCGGTTTCTCACCGCCTTCAAACGCCGCCACGATCCGGCCCTCCACCGCCGCCAGCCAAACATGACCGGCAAACGTGTGCTGCTCGCGTCGTGCGCCCGCCGCCAGCAGACCGTAGCCATGGGATTCGCCGTCCTCGTCGAGCCACTGCAGCTCCACTCCAATCTGGGTTCGGTTGATGAACGTCAGCGTCGTCTCCGCTCCAGCGCTGCGACTGGCATGAGGAGCTTCGTCGCCGCGGAAGGTCGAGGCCGGCGCCGTCTTCGCATCCTTGTTCTCGCTCACCTTGTAGGTAGAAAGATTCGCACGCCAGTCCTTGCCTCCTGCGCTGAACTCGACCTCCGTCGCTGAACGCCACTCCAGCCTCTTGACTTCAAGACGGTCAGCACGAACGTCCGCCACACCGACGCCGGTCAACGCCTCCGCAAGCTTTGGATGATCGAACGCGGCCTTGCGCACGCCCTTCTCCGCATCGACGAGGATGAACTCGTGCGAGTCCGCGCCGGTCTTGACCTGATACCAGAACTGCGCGCCTCCCGGCAGCCAGGTTGGCTGAACGCGATCGCGATAGACTTTGTTCTCGGTGAGTTTCCGGAGGTTTGCTGCACGCTCGTAGTCAACACGCGTGCCCTGAGCGTGGAGGAGAGTTGAGGATGCTGAAACAGTGAGAAGAAGAAGGACCGCCCCCACCCCAGCCCTCTCCCCCAGGAGAGGGAGCGCGGAGAATGCGCTCGTAAACTCGAACTGTCTCGCCGCGATCCATGCGCGAACAGACGCGGAGAGAAACTCCCGTGTGCATGATGCGATTCGTCGCGCTCCCTCTCCTGGGGTAGAGGGCTGGCATAAATCAATAGGTGAATTCATAGGCGTGCAACTTGTGTCCGCGATTCTGGCATTGCGCCGGAGAATGTCTTGGACTGGAATGACAGCCAAGCCGTGAATTCGCGCACACCAGCCACCACTCTCGCCCACCACGCTTCGCAGCCGGACTTCCGCGCGAGCCTCGCGGTGATGGAGCAGTTGTTCGATCACATTCCTGACACGGTCTTCTTCCTCAAAGACTCCGCAGGACGCTATCTCGCAGTAAACCAGTCACTCGTCGAACGCTGTGGTCTGCAAGAAAAGCCGCAACTCGTCGGACGCCATGTGCGCGACGTTTTCCCGAACGACCTCGCGGCGCGTTACGCGGCGCAGGATGAAACCGTGCTGCGCACTGGTCGCCCGATCGTCGACCGCCTGGAACTCCACTGGTACGCACGACGGCAATCAGGCTGGTGCCTGACTACCAAGCTTCCGCTCCGCGCACCCTCTGGCGCAATCATCGGCCTTGCCGGTATTTCGCGCGATCTCCGCGCTCCCGGCGACCGCGAGAGCATTCCCTCAAGCCTGGCCAGCACGCTGGAATTCCTTGAAGCGCATTTCGACGAGAACATCTCCCCCGCATCGCTGGCAAGAAGCGCCGGACTTTCCCCGATCCGTTTCGCCCGACTCATCAAGCGCATCTTCCGCCTCACGCCCAGCCAGCTCATCACGCAGACCCGGCTGGCCGCCGCCTCGCGGCTGTTGCTGGAGACGGATCAGCCGGTCGCGGAAATCGCGCATTCGTGCGGCTTCTACGATCACAGCGCCTTCAGCCGCGCGTTTCGTTCCGCCACCGGCGCGACCCCGATGGAGTTCCGCAAACGCCAGACTTGAAGGCAGTCCGTATTCAGCCGGAGCGGGAATCCGTATTCTCGCTCGCTGCTTCATCCCGCCATTCTTTCGAGACTCTTCCCGGGCCGGGTTAACAAACCATCGCCCCCCTGCATTGGAATCGTCGATTGGCATCGACGGGAACGCAGATCGGCGGACGGAACGTTCCGGGCGAAAGAACAACATGGATCGTCGTATGAAAAACTCTATCGCAGCTGAAAAAGTTTCCAGCTCGACCTGGGATCCAAAATTCCCATTCGATCTCGTCGTCGCGTATGAAGACACCGGAACGCGAAACCACGCGCTCCACCTGTACGATTCTCTCGCGCAACAACTGCTGGATGATTACGACTTCCATTGCTCCTGGTGGAAGTTCGACCACCTGGCCAATCCCGTTCTGCAACAGGAGGCCGCAGATTCGGCGGTCGATGCGAACATGGTCATCCTCTCGATTCGCGCGCATGGCGAGATTCCCCCCGTGCAAAAGGCTTGGGTGGAGGATTGGATCACCCGCCGGCAGCATCGCAAAGCCGCGCTCGTCGTGATGATTGCGGACACCACCCAGCCTGAGCGCGACGCCGCGCCGGCTCTCGCGTATTTACGAAATGCAGCGCGCATCGGCGGGATGGATTTCTTCCTTCACGGGTTTGAATTGCCCATGGGCGGCGTGCGATCGTCCTTAGCTCCATCGCCAGAGCGAGTGGCGTCCATCGCGCCGCTCATGCATGGGCTGCTGTATCACAAGAGCCCCGTTCCACGATGGGGCATCAATGAGTAAGCAGTAACACCCGGCCAGTCCAACACCACCTCCCCACTGCTTCCAACCACTCAACTACAAGGAGTCGGAACACGGTCTTGCACGAAAGGTGTTGGACAGCCGGTGCGTTAAAGGAACGAACGTTTTCCAAAGCTAAGCCCGCTTGAGACGCGGACCTTTGGCGGTGTCTTCGATGAGCCAGCCCTTCAGCTTGAGCTCATCGCGAACGGCGTCCGAGCGTTTGAAATCCTTCGCCTTGCGAGCCGCCTGTCGTTCCTCCAGCAATGCCTGAACCTCCGGCGGCGCCTCGACTTCGCCCTTGCGTCCAAGGCCCAGCACGGCATCCAACTGTTCCCACGCCGCGAGCGCAGACGCAGCCTGAGTGGCGGAGAGTTGATTCGCCGCCAGCAGCCGGTTCGTCTCGCGCACCCACTCGAAGACCGTTCCCCACGCCGAGGCGACATTCAGGTCGTCATCCAGCGCGGCGGTGAAGTCATTCAGCAAGCGCGAATCGGGAGCCGCCTTCGTCGCCCCCGCCAGCTCCTGAAGTTTGCCCAGGCATTCATCCAAGCGACCCAGCGCAACGCGTGCTCCATCCAGGCCGTCGAGCGTGAAGTTGAACGTCTCGCGATAGTGCGCCGAGATGAGCAGGTAACGGATCTCGCGTCCGCCGTAGCCCTTGCCGGTCAGGTCGCGCAGCTTGAAGAAGTTCCCGAGGGACTTGCTCATCTTCTTGCCCTCGACGAGCAGATGCGCGCCGTGCAGCCAATACTTCACGAACGGTTTTCCCGTCGCGCCTTCGCTCTGCGCGATCTCGTCCTCGTGATGCGGGAACGCCAGATCTTCGCCACCGAGATGCAGATCGAAACTGGGTCCGAGCAGCTTCATGCTCATGGCGGAACACTCGATGTGCCAGCCCGGCCGTCCCTCGCCCCACGGACTCGCCCAGAACACGTCGCCATCGTCCGGCACACGCGCCTTCCACAACGCAAAATCCGCCAGCGCATCCTTCGAGTATTCGTCGCTCGCCACACGTTCGCCGGCGCGCATCTCGTCGAAGTTCAGCTTCACCAACTGCCCGTAGCGGCAGCCGCAGCCCTGATACTTCTCAATGCTGAAATAGATGGAGCCATCCGCCGCCTGATACGCGATGCCGCGCTTCATCAAGGCGTCGATCAGTTGAATCATCTCCGGGATGAATTCCGTGGCGCGCGGCAGGTGATGCGGGAGCACGCAGCCGAGCGTCTTCAAATCATCGAGGAACGCGTTCTCAAACTGGGAGACGTATTCGCGCAGGCCGAGGCCGGTCTCGCGCACGCGGCGGATGATCTTGTCCTCCACGTCCGTGATGTTCATCACGTGCGTGACTTCATAGCCGCGAAACTGGAGGTAGCGCCGGACGAGATCCGCGAAGACGAACGTGCGAAAATTCCCGATGTGGCCGAAGTCATAAACGGTCGGCCCGCAGCAATACATCTTCACGACGTTGCTGGTGGGATCGAGCGGCACGAACTCCTCGACGGAGCGCGACAGGGTGTTTAAGAATTTCAACGCCATAGGGTCAAAGCGGGCGTCAGCCTAGTCGCCGACCACCGAAAGAAAAGTGGAATTTCCCCCAAACCAAACGGCAAGCACCGAAGCCCGCTACATCGACATACCATCGATGAAGGATGCCTTGTCCAATCGCTCCGAAGCGTCACGGCGAACAAAACACTGCGTATCTTCCCGACGTCCATCCACGGGCACGGCATCGACCGGCGTCTGAGGGTTTCCACCCGCCATCCCGCGAAACGGATTCGTCGGAGACCACGTCTCCGCCACCTTCTTCCGCGCGAACGCGAGCGCCTTCTCGACCGTGGATTGAATCGCCTCTCGATTGAGTTTCCGGAAACGCCGGATGTCCTCCGGCCGCGGAATGTCATCGCCAGCGACCACACGAATGGACGGGTCTCCGGCCAGTTTCCGACCAATGTCATCCGCGGCAAACACGCCCTTCGTATAGCAATAACTCACCACGCCCAGCATTGACCCGGCCGGAATGGATCCGCCGTCCTTTGGAACCACGACGGGCTTGGGACTGTGCGCCACCGTCTCGGCAGCCGTCCTGGCAATGAACGCCGTCACGCTCGTGTCGGAGTTTGGTCCTTCCGCCCCTGTCGAAACCAGCTTGTCGAAACGCAGGATCGTCGTCTCCGGTTCGCTCGGGCGCCCAGAGTTCGGCGCGGCCAGGTTGAAAGCATCTTCGGTCATTTCTATCCTATTTACTCGGCAACAATCGTAGATCACTCAAACCCGTTTCACCTGCGGGCAAGCGGCCCGATCAAACTATTGCAGACTTTCGTCGGCATCCTGTAATCTTTGCTCCTCTTTCGCCCGGCAAAAGTCCGGAGCGGACGACCCGATAAACCGACAACTTACAACTTTGATATGGCAATCCGTCTTGGCGACCTCGCACCAAATTTCACCGCCCAAACCACCGAGGGCGAAATCGACTTTCACCAGTGGCTGGGCAACGGCTGGGGAATCCTGTTCTCCCATCCTCGCGACTACACCCCGGTCTGCACGACGGAACTGGGCACCGCGTCGAAGATGAAAGCTGAGTTCGACCAGCGCGGAGTCAAGGTCATCGCCGTCAGCATTGACCCGATCGACGACCATCATGGCTGGATCTGCGACATCAACGAGACGCAGGGGACGAAGATGAACTTCCCGATCATCGCAGACCCGACTCGCAACGTGGCAAATCTCTACGACATGATCCACCCGAACGCCGACGACACGGCGACGGTGCGGAGCGTGTTCATCATCGGCCCCGACAAGAAGATCAAGCTGACGCTTACCTACCCTGCCTCCACCGGCCGGAACTTCCTCGAACTGCTGCGGGTGATCGATTCGCTCCAGCTGACCGCGAAGTTCAAGGTCGCTACCCCGGCGAACTGGGAGGACGGGCAGGATTGCATCATCGTGACGGCCGTAAAAGACGCGGACGTTCCGGGCCTCTTCCCCAAGGGTTCCCGCACCGTGAAGCCTTACCTGCGCTTCACCCCGCAGCCGAATCGCTGACGACATTCGTCCGAACCAAAGACCGTGCTTCAGCCGTTGTTGCCCTTGACGATGAAAGGGTGGCCGCTACTGTCTCGCGGTCACAATGTTAACCGCCGTTTGGGCGCGTTGGAATGTTTCCTGAGCGCCTGCGGCAACCGAAGAAAGAATACGAAATGAAATCAGCACTGGCCGCCCTATTGGGCCTCAGCCTCGCTTTCAGCCTCACGGCGGCGGAAGAGAGCCCCTTCAAGAACTCGACCGACAAAGCCAGCTACGCGCTGGGCTTGAACATCGGCAAGCAGCTCCGCCAAAACGGGGCCGAGATCAACACCGAGACCTACATGAAAGCGCTCAAGGACGCGCTCAGTGGAAGCAAGCTTCTCATGACGGATGAGCAGGTTCGAGAGACCTTGATGGCGTTCCAGACCGAGTTGCGCAGCAAGACGCTCGACAAGAACCGCAAGGACGGTGAATCGTTCCTGGCGGCGAACAAAGGCAAGGAAGGCGTCGTCGCCACCGCCAGCGGCCTGCAATACAAAATTGAAACGAAGGGCGCCGGCAAGATTCCCACCACCAACGACACGGTCGTCTGTCACTACCGCGGCACATTGATCGATGGCACTGAGTTCGACAGCTCCTACAAGCGCAGCGAGCCGTCCTCGTTTGGCGTTACCGGAGTCATCAAGGGGTGGACCGAAGCGCTGCTCATGATGCCGGTCGGCTCGAAGTGGAAACTGACCATCCCCTCCGACCTCGCTTACGGCGAACGTGGACGCCCCGGAATCCCTCCGAACTCCGCGCTCCTGTTCGACATTGAGCTGGTCTCCATCAAGGATCCGTCTGAAGCCGGAGCCGTCTCCAAGCCGATCCAGATCCAGCCGCAGGCCATCCCGACCCCCAAGGCTAAGTAAAGCCAGCCGGTCATTTTCTTTTTCGCAAGGACGAGGGCGATCCCCTCGTCCTTTTTCTTGCCCGTCACCTGTTCGCGAACAGCTCCCCTTTCTTCAGCACTCAAAATAGACTGGCAGATGCAAACAGAACGAAACTAGAGTCCTCCAACAGGTCGTGCATGAGTCGTGAAATCCATTCGTGGGGAGTTGTGAGTTTCGCTCTTGGGTCGTCGTTCAATCGGCAGGAGAGAGCCCCTCAACTGTTTCCGATTATTTCACCCACCCCTCAACGGGATCGCAGCCGCGACTCCCGCGCCCGACACGCCAACGGATCTCTTTCCAACTTCACTCGAGCCGCATGAGCAAGCCATCGAACGAGATTTCAGGCAGCGGTTCCGAACTGGAATCCGGAGCAACGGCGGCTTCCCTGCGCGATTCCGCCCGGCGAATTGCGCACGACTTTAACAACACGCTGGGGACGATCATGGGGAACCTCGAATTGGTCCGCATGGACCTCGATCCCAACCACCCGGCAACCGAGAGTGTGGGTGAGATTCGGAAAGCCACCGAGCGGGCCAAGAATCTGGTGACGGAACTTTTGGCTATCGCAGGTGCTCCACTTGACTCCTCCGCCAACCCGTCCGTTTCGGCTCCAGCCAGCCCTCCTCCCGATCGTGGCAATGGCCAGCACATCCTCTACCTCGATGACGAAGAACCGCTCGTCTTTCTTGCGACCAATTTGCTCAAGCGGCTCGGCTACCGCGTGACGGGGTTTACGCACGCTGACAAGGCGCTCGCCGCGTTTCAAGCGGACCCGATGCAATACGACCTGGTCGTCACCGATTTCAATCTGCCCAATTCCTCAGGACTGGAGATCGCCGCACAACTCCTGGCCATCCGTCCCGAGATACCCATCATTCTCGCCTCAGGTGAAGTCTCCGGCACCCTGACCAGGCAGGCGCAACTCGCTGGCGTTCGACACGTCGTTTACAAGCCCAACACCGTTGACGATCTCTGCCGCGCCATCCATCGCCTCGCCAGCGGGATGTAGCACAGGATTCATCGCAACAGCGTCCCGCCTCCCCGCGCAAATCGGTCCGCCGCGTAGAAATTCCATTGAATCGCGACCGTTCTCCCCTCCAAATGGTGCCCAACGAATTATGAACTTGGACGAATCACAGAAGAAGACGGTGTCAGCCTGGATCACAGACGGCCTGAAACTCGCCGACATCCAGAAGCGCATGGGCACGGAGCTCGGCGTCAACCTCACTTACATGGAAGTCCGGATGCTCGTCGATGATCTGAAATTGATGCCGAAAGATCCCGTGCCGCCGAAAGTTGAAAAGCCGGTCCCGTCCCCGGAAGCGCCATCTGCTGTAGAGAAACCCATCGGAGCCGACGACCCGAACGTCCCCGCACCCCTGGCTGGCTCCGGCAGCGTATCGCTGACCGTCGATTCCCTCGCACGACCTGGCACCCTCATCAGCGGGAATGTTCAGTTCAGCGACGGACAATCCGCCGCGTGGTACATGGACCAGATGGGACGCCTCGGCCTGGCGCCCAAACAGCAGGGCTACAAGCCGTCGCCCGCTGATCTGCAATCCTTCCAGCAAGGGCTCGAAGTCGAACTCAGCAAGCTCGGCCTCTAAGCGCGAGACGCCCGATGTTCGCAGTTGCCACTCCGCCTCTGCTGCATCTTGGTGCCATCATCGCCCTCATGGGACTCGCCTGTGGCTGTAATACCGTCGGGTACTACGGCCAGGCGATTCGCGGCCAGCATGAACTCTGGACCCGCCAGAAATCGATCGCTGCTCTCCTTGAATCGCCAGCCACTCCGGCACCGCTGAAGGAACGACTCACTCTCGTCCTCAGCCTGCGGGAGTTCGCGGAGAAGGAGCTGCATCTACCCGCCAACGGACACTACCTTCGCTACGCGGACTTGGAGCGCCGCTTCGTGGTGTGGAACGTCTATGCCGCGCCCGAGTTTTCGCTCACGCCGAAATCATGGTGGTATCCAGTGGTCGGGAGCCTGGACTATCGCGGCTATTTTTCGGAACGGAAGGCGAGAGACTACGCCGCTGTTCTGGAGCGAAAAGGCTTCGATGTTTACGTCGGCGGCGTCACCGCTTACTCAACCCTCGGCTGGTTTCACGATCCCGCTCTTAACACCTTCATCCACGAGAGCGATGCGGACCTCGCCGAGCTTCTCTTTCATGAGCTCGCGCATCAACGCCTGTTCCTTCCCGGCGACACCGATTTCAACGAAGCCTTCGCCACGACGGTTGCCGAGGAAGGCACCCGACGCTGGATGGAAACCCGCCACGATGTCGCAGCCTTGGAGAAGTATCGTGTTCAAGCGCGCCGGACGGAACAATTCGTCAATCTCGTCACCAACGCCCGCCAGCAACTCGCCCTGCTCTACACCAACGCTCCCAGTGCTCCCAGTGCTGACGTCATGACTCAGTCAGTCACGCTGCGAACCGGGAAACAGAAGGCTCTCCGCGAATTGCGTGAAGGATACGAACAGCTGAAGGCGAAGTGGGGAGGCAGCACAGCCTACGACGAATGGTTTCGGCGCAGCTTGAACAACGCCCAGCTCAACACGGTGGATACCTATCACCAACTAGTCCCGGCGTTTCGGGGTGTGTTGCGTGAGAAAGCGGGAAACTTGGAAGCGTTCTACCTCGCCATCGAGTCGTTGAGGAAACTGGACAAGCCCGCGCGACGCGCCCGATTGACCGCGCTCGCCATCGCAACGGATCAAGCCGCCGCCGAGTAACGCTGCAACCGCACCGCTTCCACCTGGGTCAGCGCTTTCAAGGTCAGCTCAATCAGCAGATACGGCGACGCCATCACCTCATTCTCGCCGAGGATCTCCGGGTTCGAATGCGCTTCAAAATCTTTCAGCTCGCTGATGAACAACACCGGCGTCCGGCCGAAAGCCGCCTGTGTCTGGAACTGCGCACACAGCTCGAAGCCGTTCATGCCCGGCAGATTGATCATCATCACCACGGACGAGTAGCTGCCGGAGGCCACCAGGCTCAACGCCTGCGCCGGATCATTGGCGATGACCGACTCAATCTCCGCCTTCTCCAGCGCCATGCAGATTGTCTGGCTCGACATCGTCTCACCCGTCACCACGAGAACCGGAGCCGGCTTTGCACGCTCACCACCCTCCGTCTCGGAATTCCCAAACAACGCCTCGATGAGCTCCACAGACCTTCGAACCGTGCGCGCCGAGGAAGCGTTGATGAACTTCGGCTTCTGCTGCAACTCCTGGAGGAACGCCTCAAACGTGCTGGCGAAATGAGCAATGCCGCTACAGCCGGCGACTGCCGCGTTTCCGGTCAGGGAGTGAACCTTGCGAAACAGATCCACAAGCAACGGAAACTGCATCGACGAACCCTGATCTTGAATGAACGCGTTAGCAGCGTCGCCAACCGACGCCAGCTTTGCGCTCGCGCCGCTGAGAAAAAGCTGCCGAATCTGGGCCTGAAACTCCGGGTCCATTTGCGGCATGGGCGCAGGAACAGCGCGCTCAGGAACCGTTGCCGGCGGGCTTGAAGCCACAGTCGCCCCAAATCCCGGTGCCACGGATTGCCTGAGGGGAAGCGGAGAAATCGGGGCATTGAACGACGAGGCAGCCAGCCGCGGAGCCGTCGGGGCTTGCTGTGGCATCGGCAACGCAGGTGCCATTCCTGTGGCAGGCCGGGCCAATGGCGTGATCGTTCCAACAGATACGGCATTCGTCGTCGCACCCGACATCCGTGCTTCCGCCTTTTGCATCGCCTTCCCCACCGCATCGAAAAGCTGGGCAGTCGTCGTGCTCGCTTTCATCAAGCACTGGTCGGCACCATTGCGCCATGCACTCTCGACCAGGTTCGTCATGTAGGAATTGGAGAACACGACCACTGGAAGATTCTTCAGATCAGGATGCGTGCGGATGTACTTCAAAACCTCGATGCCATCCAGTCGCGGCATCAGCAGGTCGAGCAGCACCACGTCCGGCTTGATCGTGCTGACCATCTTGATGCCCTCCAGTCCGTCCGGTGCCCATTCGACAATGTATCCGGCCTCACCAAACCGCTTTCTGTATGCGGTGGCGACCAACTGGTCATCCTCGACGATCAATATTTTTTTCATGCGCGTTAAGCTGGCTGGACTACACGACATCCACGCCATGCCACTTTGATCTGTCGGATGTTCTAGGAAGAGGGTTAGCAACAATGTTAAGCCGTGAACTCCGGACTGGCGGGCGAGTGCCCGGTGTTCCAGACTCCACCCTGAACACCGCAAATGAAGTTGGCCCTGCTCACTCTCGCTGGTTTCCTCGCCTTCATCCCGTTTGGGAAAGGCGCGGCGCCCGATTACGTCCGCGACATCAAGCCCCTCCTCGCCGAGCACTGCTATCGCTGCCACGGGGTATCCCAGCAGAAAAGCGGGATGCGGCTGGACACTCCGGCAGCCGCGCTCAAGGGCGGCGAGCACGGCGCGGCCTTCAAACCCGGCAAAAGTGCGGAGAGCTTGCTTGTTCAAGCCATCACTGGAGCGCACGACAAACTCTCGCGGATGCCTTACAAGAAACCGCCGTTGAGTGCCGCGCAGATCGCGCTCGTCACTCGCTGGATCGATGCCGGCGCCATCGCCCCGACGAACGAAGCTCCGGAGAAGAATATCCATTGGGCGTTCGTCGCAACCACTCGCCCTGCCGTGCCTCAGCTCGTAAATCGCAAAGCGAAAAACGTCAATCAGATCGACTCCTTCATCCTTACTCGCCTCACGAAGGAGAACATCAAACCTTCTTCCGAAGCCGACCGCATCACGCTCATCCGCCGACTCAGCCTCGACCTCACCGGACTTCCGCCGAGCCTCGCGGAGGTCGATGCCTTCGTGAAGGACCGCGACGCCGACGCTTACGAGACGCTGGTGAACCGCCTCCTCGCTTCACCGCACTACGGAGAACGCTGGGGCCGCTGGTGGCTGGACGCCGCGCGCTACGCGGACTCCAACGGCTACAGCGTCGATGCTCCCCGCTCGATTTGGAAATACCGCGACTGGGTCATCAACGCGCTCAATGCCGACCTGCCCTTCGATCAATTCACGATTGAACAACTCGCCGGCGATCTCCTTCCCGACGCCACCATGTCGCAGAAGATCGCCACCGGCTTTCATCGCAACACCCAGATCAATCAGGAAGGCGGCATCGACCCGGAACAGTTCCGCATCGAGTCCGTGATGGACCGCGTGAACACCACGGCGACAGCGTGGCTCGGCGCAACGCTCGCCTGTGCCCAATGCCACGACCACAAGTTCGACCCGTTCACGCAGCGCGAATACTATCAGTTCTACGCCTTCTTCAACTCCACCATCGACGACGGCCACGGCAAGAGCGCGCCGGACGGGATGCTTGAAATCCCCGGCGAATCCGAGGGCGCGGCGGAATCTCAGAAAGCCCTGGCTGAAGCGGAGGTGGACCTCGAACGCTATTTGAACACCAAGGGCAGCGACGTCGCGAAGTGGGAGCAGTCGCTGACGGACGAACAGAAGTCCGCGCTCAAGGACGAGGTCCGCCGGGCGATGGCGAAACCTTTCGCCGAAAGAACGACCAAGCAAAAGCGCCTCGCCTACGCGGCGTTCAGCAAGGACGACGACAATTTCAAGCAACGCACGGACAAACTTACCAAGCTCGAAAAAGGCCAGCCCAAGCCCGTCACCACGCTCGTCATGCGCGAGCTATCGCAACCGCGCGACACTCACATCTTCACCAAAGGCGACTTCACCCGCCCCGCCGCCAGGGTCACGCCTGGCGTGCCGGCCATTCTTCACTCCTTCTCCGCCGACACCAACGCGAACCGCCTCGACCTTGCCCGCTGGATCGTTGCCACCAACAATCCGCTTACCTCGCGCGTCATCGTCAATCGCGTCTGGCAGCAATACTTCGGGCGCGGACTCGTCGAGACGGAGAACGACTTCGGCACGCAAGGCTCGCCTCCCTCCCATCCCGAACTTCTCGACTGGCTCGCGTGTGAGTTGATGAACCCGTCTTCGTTCAACTTTGAACGTTCAACGTTGAACGCTCAACGTTCAGTTCCTTGGTCCTTGAAACACCTTCACCGCCTCATCGTCACCTCCGCCACCTATCGCCAATCTTCAAAAGCCCGGCCCGACCTCGCGATCACCGATCCGAACAACAAGCTTCTCGCCCGCCAGAACCGCCTGCGCCTCGACGCCGAGATCGTCCGCGATGTCGGCCTCACCGCCAGCGGCTTGATGAACGAAAGAATCGGAGGCCCGAGCGTCTTCCCACCGCAGCCTGATGGCGTGATGAACCTCGGCCAGTCGCGCCGCGAATGGAAGCCGAGCACAGGAGCGGACCGTTACCGTCGCGGCATGTACACCTTCTTCTGGCGCGCGACGCCGAACCCCGCGCTCATGATCTTCGACAGCGCGGACGGCTTCAGCTCCTGCACCCGCCGCCTGCGCTCCAACACGCCGCTCCAGGCGCTCACCCTGCTCAACGACGAAGCCTTCCACGAATTCGCCCAAGCCCTCGCCGCCCGCATTCTCAAGGAAGGCCCGACGAAAGATGCCGCGCGCATCGACTACGCGTTCCGCCTCTGCCTCTCGCGAACACCAACGTCAGCCGAACGAGCGCGACTCATCACCTTGCTCAAACGCGAACGCGCTGGCAGCGATGAATCGACCGCATGGACCGCTGTGTCCCGCGTCCTCCTGAACCTCGACGAAACCATCTCCCGCGAATGAACTCACACCACGATTCAGCCGCGCTGCACCACGCCACTCGCCGCCATTTCTTCAGCCGCTGCGCGCTGGGGCTGGGCTCCATCGCGCTGGGTTCCTTGCTGAATGGCCGTCGCGCCATGGCCGCAGACGCAGCGCATCTCGCGAATCCCATGGCGCCCAAGCAGCCGATGTTCACGCCGCGGGCGAAGAACGTGATCTACCTGTTCATGGCGGGAGGGCCGTCGCAGTTGGAGCTGTTCGATTACAAGCCGAAGCTCGTTGAGCTAAACGGTCAGCCCATTCCACAGTCGTACATCGAGGGGAAACGCTTCGCGTTCATGGGCAGCAGCCACGGCACAAAGCTGTTTGGCACGCGGCGCGAGTTCAAACAGCACGGCCAGTCCGGCATGTGGGTCTCGAACCTTTTCCCGCACACCGCGACCATCGTGGACGATGCGACCTTCGTGAAGTCATGCGCCGCGAATCTGTTCAATCACGCGCCGGCCAAGCTCTTCATGAACACCGGCTCCGGCCAGTTCGGCCGCCCGAGCATGGGCTCATGGGTGACGTATGGCCTCGGCAGCGAGTCGCAGAATCTTCCCGGCTTCGTCGTGCTCCAGAGCGGGCCGCGCGGTCCACGCGGTGGCGCGGTGAACTGGGCGAGCGGCTTTCTCCCCACGTCGTATCAAGGCGTGCCCTTGCGCGGGAGCGGCGATCCGATTCTCAACATCTCCAGCCCCAAGGGCGTCACCGCGCAGCGTCAGCGCGACTGCATCGATGCCGTGCGCGACTTGAATCTCAAGCGCCTCGTCGAGACCGGCGACCAGGAAATCTCCACGCGCATCTCCGCCTACGAGATGGCTTACCGGATGCAATCCAGCGCGCCTGAACTCATCGATCTTTCAGGCGAAAGCGCAGCGACGCTCAAGCTCTATGGTGTGGACAAGGACAAGCCGTCCTTCGCACGGAACTGTCTGCTCGCCCGCCGCCTCGTCGAGCGCGGCTCGCGCTTCGTGCAGCTCTATCACACGAACTGGGACAGCCACGGCGGACCCGGCGAGAATCTGGAAGGCGACTTCGAGAAGGTTTGCCGCGAGGTGGATCAAGGCCAGGCGGCGCTCGTCCACGATTTGAAAGCGCGCGGTCTGCTGGATGACACGCTCGTCATCTGGGGCGGAGAATTCGGTCGCACGCCGATGGGCGAGAACCGCGACACCACCGGCCGCAATCATCACATCGATGCGTTCACGATGTGGTTCGCCGGCGGCGGCGTGAAGCGCGGCGCGATCGTCGGCGAGACGGATGAGCTTGGGTTTAATCCCGCGTCAGACCGCTGTCATGTTCACGACATCCACGCGACCATCCTTCACCTGCTTGGAATCGAGCACGAGAAACTG
Source organism: Pedosphaera parvula Ellin514 (assembly GCA_945872975.1). GTDB lineage: Bacteria > Verrucomicrobiota > Verrucomicrobiia > Limisphaerales > JADJPG01 > JADJPG01. Next base: position 4,962 of record CAMCCU010000025.1, on the reverse strand, counting down.
ACGTTCAAGTTTCAAGGACGCGACTTCCGCCTGACGGATGTCCACGGCGAGCTCATCCACAAGATGCTGGCGTGACCGGGACAAGAAATCATGAAACCCGGACAAACTGTAGCCGCCGACGTAAGGAGGCGGACCGGCTGCAACATGCACTCCATCCGCCTCCTTACGTCGGCGGCTACCCAGGCTATGAAATTGCCGGGCTACGACGAAAGTTATCACCGCGCGGCTTGAGTCGTCCGGTTGATCTCGCCTCCGCTCAATACCACTTCCGCAAACGCACCTCGATGCCGAGATCCGTGCCGAGCGCCTTCTTGAAGTAAGCCGCGTTGGTGGTCGTGGAGGAGCCTTCGCGATAGTGGTAGGGATAAACAATGCGCGGGCGAAAGGCGCGGACGGCGTTGGTGGCATCGTTCGCCGTCATCGTGAACGGCATGTTCATGCAGAGGAACGCGACATCGATATTCGGCAGCGCGCGAATCTCCGGGACGTTGCCGGTGTCGCCGCTGAAATAGATCCTTTGTCCGCCAATCGTCAGGACGTAGCCATTGGCGGAGCCGAGTGGGTGGTAGATGGTGCCACTGTTGTTGTAGGCGTGAACCGCTTCGACCTTCAGCCCCATCACATTCGTGGAACCACCGTAGGTGAGCACGATGGCGTTGGTCTTCTGCGCCGCGCTCAAGCCCGTGTAAACCGACTGCGGCACGATGATGATAGTGTTCGTCCGGCGCAGCGCTTCGATCTTGCCGCTGCTGAAATGATCGCCGTGCGCGTGTGTGACGAGGATGAGGTCCGCCTTCGGCAATCCTTGATAGGTGGGTTCGTAGGTGCCGTCATCATCTGGATCGATGTAGATGCCTTTGCCATTCCAGCCGAGGAACGTGGACGCGTGGTAAAGCGGATGAACGACCACGTCACCTTCGCTCGTGGGAATGTGATCACCCGTGATCAGGTTGGTGATGCTCAATTGCTCGGCGCGATAGTAACGCGTGGCGAGGTAAGGCGCAGCCGAGTCCGTGTGCAGCAGCGAGACATTGGCTCCGGTCAACGTAACGAGCGACGACCATTGAGCGGGATTCGTCGTGGCATCGATCCGATAGCCGCGTCCGGTGGGAGCGTTGAGCTGGAGGCGGACTTCCTTGTTGGTCAAAGGACGGATCTCGATGAACTGCGGCGGCGTCTGCGCCGTGAGACACGTCGGCAAGGCCGCGAGCATGACAAGCCGGAGGGAGGCTTGAAAAAGACGGCGAAGGCGCGAGGTCATAGGCTGTGTTGAGTTCGGCGATTTCTGAGTTGGAACATTCTATATCAGGTCGGAGACTGTCTGGCATCTCCTAACTGACCGCGCGCGCGCTGCTTGGTTTCCGGCTTTGACAGCCACCGCCGAATCCACACAATCGCGCCCATGAATCCCGCACGCCACATCGCCATCGCTCTCCTGTCGCTCCTGTTCACGCAGTTCGCTCTCCCGCTTCGCGCGCAAAATCTCGGCGGCGACGACGGCCTCTCCAAAGTCCTCATCAACGGCGAGGACTGGCAGCTCCTCGCCGAAGGGCTCGGCTTCACCGACGGCGCGTGCTCCGATGCCGAGGGCAACTTCTACTTCTTCGACCTCGGCAAAGGCACCGCCATCCAGAAAATCTCTCCCGATGGCAAGCTCTCCGACTTCATCAAGGACGCGCCCAAGTGCAGCGGCCTCAAGTTCGGTCCAGACAGCCGCCTCTACGCCTGCACGCAAGGGCCGAAGAAGCAGCTCATCGCCATGGACGTTCCCTCCGGCAAGATCACCGTCCTCGCGGACAACGCCCAGCCCAACGACCTCGTCGTCTCCCACAAAGGCTACGCCTATTACACCGACACCGGCAAAGGCCAGGTCATCATCGTCGATGCGAAGGGCAACATCCGCGTCGGCGCCGGCGGCATCAATGCGCCCAACGGCATCACGCTCTCGCCCGATCAAGGCACGCTCGCCGTCTCTGAATATCGCGGCACCAACGTCTGGACCTTTCGCGTGAGCGCCGATGGCAGCCTCGACGCCGGCGCGCGCACCATGACCCTGCGCACGCCGCTGAACAAAGCCGACTCCGGCGGCGACGGCTCCACCACTGACACGGCGGGCCACTATTATGTGACCAGCCACATTGGCATCCAGATGTTCGACTCCACCGGGCGCATCGGCGGCATCATCGCCAAGCCCACCGCCAAAGGCTGCGTCAGCATCACCTTCGCCGGACCCGGCCACGCTTTCCTCTACGCCTGCGCCTCCGACAAAATCTTCCGCCGCAAAACGCAGGCGAAGGGCGCGCTCTTCTTCCTCCCGCCTCCGTGAGGCGAAGGGCAGGTGGAGCGGCGGCGAGCGTTACGTTTTACGAATTACGTTTCACGCGCAAAACGTGAAACGTAAGACGTAAATCTTCCTCGACCGGTGTCCGCAACGGGAATGAGCTTCAGGCTCCCTCGTCTCACTTTGTGAAACCCATCTCCGTACCATCGATATGAAACTGATTCGACCCGATAATCGACAAACCGGCCTGGCGGCCTTCGAGGTGCTGGTAGTTTTAGTTACCTTGGGACTTCTGGCGGGACTCGTCGTTCTTTACCCACGAAAACGGGCTTCGGGGGTCAACTATGGAGCGGCCTGTCAGGCCAATCTCAAGCAGTTGGCACTGGCTCAGGTGGTCTGGGCAAATGACCACGGCCCCGATGGTGGCACTAGAGACCTTCCTCTCGCTTTCCCGAACATGGCAAAAGCACTTCGCTCGGGCGGGATTGTTTCTTACTATCAATCGCTGTCCAACGAACTGATCCAGCCAACAATCTTGAACTGCCCCTCAGACAATCGAAATTACGCGACGAACTTCTCGTCGCTCACCGCGAGTCATATCAGCTACTTCCTAAATCTCGAAGCACTCTCAGATGTTGATGCCTCGAAGGTGATGAACGGCGACCGGTACATCACATTTACTCCGGAACCGTCGGGACAAACGGTGACGATCACCGCCAATCTCTCCATACAATGGAAATGGGCAAAGAAGTTGGGCCACGGTGACATTGGCTACGTAGCCCTTGTCGATGGCAGTGTACAGAGAACTTCCAGCCGCGAACTCGCCACACTGCTTCTGCCTCCGTCAAACAGCGTCCCGCAACGACTCCTCTTCCCCTGAGCCACGTCGGCGCTGACATCTTCCTCGACCGATGTCTGCAACGGGACTGCTAGCTACAGGAATCAGGTTCAACGGGAATGGGCTTCAGGTTCGCTCGTCTTACTTTGTGAAGACCATCCTCGAACCATCGATATGAAACTGACTCGCCCCGACAATCGACCCGACGGCCTGACGATGATCGAGTTGCTGGTGGTCTTGGCGTGTCTGTTCCTTGTAGTCGGACTCTTACTCCCGCGCGCTGGCGGCAATCGACAGAAGGCCACCGTAACAATTTGCATAAATCACCTCAGGCAAGTCGCGCTCGGACAAATGGTCTGGGCCAGTGACTACGACTCCCTTGGCTCGGCCGCGCATGTTCCCATCGACGCCGCTGGAATTCTCAAGTCGCTAACACACGACGGCATCAGCTCTTACTACCGCGAACTGTCCAACTCACTCGGCTCGCCAAAGATTCTGACCTGCCCGTCGGACAACCGCAAACCCGCGCCGGACTTCCAGTCTTTAACCACGAACCATCTCAGCTACTTCCTAAACCTGGACGCGATGTCAGGCATTGACGCTTCCACCGCATTCAACGGGGATCGGCACATAACATTTACGCCAGCTCAGCACGGACCGATTGTAATCCTGACCACCAACCTCACCATGCAATGGACAAAGAAGTTGGGGCACCGAGACCTTGGTAACGTAGCCCTCGTCGATGGCAGCGTGCAGAAGACTTCCAACCGCGACCTGACCCTAATACTTCTGCCTCGGTCGAACACCGTTCCCCATCGACTCATCTTCCCCTGAGCAGCCTGAGTCTGATTGAGACTGGGCACGCCGCAACGGACCGGCGCCCGATCCACCGGGCAATCAACTGCTCCTGCCCGCCACGCATGTTCGCACCTCTCACGGGGCCGTCACTTTGTTGCGCAGGAGCACGGTGCTGTTGGTGACTTGCACGGTGTCAAACTTCGCGATGTCGGCAGCCGCCTTGGGGTCTTTCTGAAATTCCTGCGCGAGGTTGTTCTTCTTGAACTCGCTGAGAACCATCGAGGGCAGCGACATGCCCTTCACCTGCGCATCCTGCAGACGCACGTCGAGCGCGCCGTTCGCGAGGGCGATCTTGAAGGTGGCGGTGGCGTTGAGGTAACGACCGCTCAGCTTGAACGGGCCGAGGTCGCTCAAGGGCATGCTGATCTCGCCACGCAACTGGTCGCCGTCGATGCGGACGAAGAGCTTGTCCTTCAGCTCGCGCTGCGTGGAGATGAGCGCGTTCAAGTCGTCCGCGGTGAGAATAAACTCCATCAGATTGGTGCCGCCATCGAGCGCCTGCTTGAAGTTGGCGAGACGCTTCTGCATGGCGTCCGTCTGGGCGCGGGTGTATTCGACCTTCTCGATCTGCGCCGGAGCGGTCTCTGTGTAGTCGCGAATCCAGCCCGTGGTGACGTTCTTGATCACGAAGTATCCGATGATGCCGGCCACGATGGCGAGCAGCGCGATGACGGTGACGGAAAGGCAGCCGTAGAAGAGGCAGCCGCGCTTTTTCGGAGGATTGATTTCATTGCTCATCGCGGCATAGTGCGAATCACTCCGCGACAAGCAAGCCCGCAGAGGGCATAGAAGTGAACCTGCACATGAAGACGAACAATACGCCAGCGTTGATCAACCGACGGGCCGCCTTGGAACGGCTCAGTGCGGGCACCCTGCTATCGCTCGGACTGTGGCCGGGCACCTTGCGCGCGGGCAACGAGACGCCGGACGGCTCGTTCCGCTTCCTCTCCATCAATGACACGCATTGCATGAGCAAGGAGTGCGG
>CAMCCU010000024.1 GCA_945872975.1 Pedosphaera parvula Ellin514 | reverse complement strand
CCATCGCCATCCACGGTGCGCGGGAGCACAACCTTAAGAATCTCTCGCTCGAAATCCCGCGCGGGAAGTTTGTCGTCGTCACTGGCGTGAGCGGCAGCGGCAAAAGCACGCTCGCGTTTGACCTGCTCTTCGCCGAAGGCCAGCGACGTTTCCTCGATTCGATGAACGCCTACGCGCGGCAGTTCGTGGAACAGCTTGCGCGGCCGGATGTCGATCTCATCACCGGCCTGCCGCCAACGGTCAGCATCGAGCAACGCACCACGCGCGGCGGCGGCAAAAGCACCGTCGCGACGGTGACCGAGGTCTATCACTTCTTCCGCCTGCTCTTCGCACGGCTCGGCACGCAGTATTGTCCGGACTGTCAGCTACCAGTCGAAGCCCAGACGCGTGACGCGCTCACTGCTGGTTTGCAGAAGGATTTGAAGAAGCGCGGCGACCTGCTCCTGCTCGCGCCCGTGGTGCGGAACCGGAAAGGCTTTCACACCGACGTCGCCGAATGGGCGGCCAAGCATGGCTACAAAGAGATTCGCGCCGACGGAAAGCTCTACGATACCAGCAAGCCGTTCCGCCTCGATCGCTTCAAGGAACACGACGTGGAGATCGTGGTCGGCGTGCTGGACAAGAAGCGAAAGGCCAGCGCGGATGCGCGCACGCCGCAGCAGCTTGTCGAGGAGACGCTGGATCTCGGCAAGGGCACGCTCTTCACCCTCGATAATCACGGCAAGGTCACCATCCATTCGACCGAGCGCGCGTGTCCGAAATGCGCCCGCTCCTTCTCGCCGCTCGACCCGAAGAACTTTTCCTACAACTCAGCACAGGGCTGGTGTCCGAAGTGCCGTGGGTTCGGCGAGCTCTTCTACATTCCTGAGGTGGAACGTGGTGCGAACGCGGATTCCATCGAGGAAAGCTGGTGGAGCTGGGCCAGCGAACGCGAGGTCTGCCCGGACTGCAACGGCGCGCGCTTGAAGCCCGAATCGCGTGCGGTGCGGCTCGTCGTCTCCGGAACACAGTCGCCGACCATCGATGCCTTCTCACGGCTCGCCGTCTCGGCCTCCCACGACTTCTTTCGCAAGTTGAAGTTCAAGGGCCGCGATGCCGCCATCGCGCGCGACATCCTGCCGGAGATTGCCGAGCGCCTGAAGTTTCTCGATGAGGTTGGCCTTGGTTATCTCCAGCTTGGACGCGCCGTCACCACGCTCAGCGGCGGCGAGGCACAGCGCATCCGGCTCGCGGCGCAGCTCGGGTCGAATCTCAGCGGTGTGCTCTACGTGCTGGACGAGCCGACCATCGGCCTGCACGCGCGCGACAACGAGCAACTGCTCGCCGCGCTGCATCAGCTTCAATCGCGCGGCAACTCACTCGTCGTCGTCGAGCACGACGAGGAAACGATGCGGCAAGCGGATTACGTGATCGACCTCGGCCCCGGCGCGGGCGTGCATGGCGGAACGGTCGTCGCAGCGGGGACGTTGCCGGAGCTGATGCGCAACAAGAACTCCATCACCGGCCAGTTGCTGCTCGCGCAGGAGACGAAGATGTATCCGGCGCGTGGCGTGCGACGGCCGATTTCGACCGCGCCGGCCAAAGCAGAGGAGAAAAGGAGCGGAGGGGAAAAGGGGCGCAAGAGCCGGAAGCCAGCTCTCCTTGGCACCTCTGCTCCTCTGCCGCTTTTCCCGGGCTCAGGCTGGCTCACGCTTCGTCACGCGTCGGTGAACAACTTGAAGAACCTCGATGTGCGCTTCCCGCTCAACCGCTTCGTCGTCGTCACGGGCGTGAGCGGGTCGGGCAAGAGCACGATGGTTCGTGAATGTCTGCTGCCGGCGGCGGTCGCAGCGGTGGCGAAGAAGCCGCGTTCGGGCAAGGCCAAGCCGGGCAATGCTCGGCGCTCCGAAGGCGATTCCCGCGTCACTGGATTTGAATCGTTGAAGGCAGTTTATGAGGTGGATCAATCTCCCATCGGACGCACGCCGCGTTCCACTCCCGCGACCTACGTCGGGTTCTTCGACGAGATTCGCGCGCTCTTCGCCGTGACGCCCGTAGCCAAGATGCGCGGTTACTCCGCGAGCCGGTTCAGCTTCAACAGCGCACAGGGCCGCTGCCCGGAATGCGAAGGCTCGGGCGTGATCAAGCTGGAGATGAACTTCCTGCCGCCGGCCTTCGTGAAGTGCGAGACGTGCGATGGCAAGCGCTTCAGCCGCGAGACGCTGGACATCCAATACGCCGGCAAGAACATCGCGCAGGTGCTCGACATGAGCGTGGAGGAAGCCATCCAGTTCTTCGCCGCGCACCAGAAGATTCTGCGTCCGCTCCAAGCGCTGCACGACACCGGACTGGATTACATCAAGCTCGGCCAGACCAGTCCGACGTTGAGCGGCGGCGAGGCGCAGCGCGTGAAGCTCGTCACGCATTTGATCAGTGGATTGAAGCCGGGGCCGGACATGCTGGAACTTCCCGGTCGCCAATCGGCCGGCGCCGCCAAGCGCAACCTCTTCATCCTCGAAGAACCGACCATCGGCCTGCACATGTCGGACGTGCATCGGCTAGTGGAAGTCATCCAGCGCCTGGTCGATGCGGGACATTCAGTGGTCGTCATCGAACACAATCTCGACCTGATTGCCGAAGCGGACTGGGTGATTGATCTCGGCCCCGAAGGCGGTGAAGCGGGCGGTCAACTGGTCGCCGAAGGCACGCCGGAGGAGGTGGCGAAAGTTCGCGGTTCACACACGGGACGTTTCCTCCGACAGTTACTCAGAATTTAATGAGCGACCCTTACGAAGAAATCGTGAACGGCCAGCGCGTTCTCCGGCTTCCATTGCGCAAGCGCCACGAGGAGATTCTCTCCCGTTTGCACCGCCGGGTCGCGGGTGCGACGGCCAGCCTGGTCTCCACCAAGCTGCTCGCGCCGCGCACCAGGATTGAGGTTTCGTTTGAGAATGTGTTCTGTCCCGATCTGGCGCTGGTGACGTCGGCGACGGACAAGGTCTGGCTGGTCGCCGAGGTGATCAGTTCCGACGATCACCATGCTGACACGGTGGACAAGAAGGGAGTTTACGAGGAGCTGAAGCTGCCCCGGTTGTGGATGATTGACCCGCGCTACGACAACGTGGAGGTCTATCACGGCACGTCCTACGGGCTGACGCTAAAGCGGGTTCTCGCTGGACGCGAGCTGCTGACGGAAGGGTTGCTTCCCGGATTTCAAATCGCCATCCACGAACTATTCGCGGGAAGCCCGACCGGCGAACCGGGACGTTATGATTTCTGAAGGCGCAGCAGTTGGCCCGGACGAACGCGTGCACGAAACTTCACCTCGCTGGCGATGAGCGGTGATTTGGAGAGGCTTCAATTCGAAGCGCAACGCGTCGTGGAATCCACCCTGGCCGCCCTCCCCGAACCGGTCCGACGTCACGCTCAAGCGTTGCCGGTCAGCTACGATGCCCGCCCCCAACCAGGGCTGATCGACGAAGGCTACGATTCAGATTTGCTCGGCCTGTTCGTGGGAGCCCCGCTCGCGGAACCGGATGAATGCCCGTTGCCGCCGCAGATCATCCTCTTCATCGAGAACATTTGGGACTTTGCAGAAGCGGACGCCGACATCTTCCGAGAGGAAGTGCGGACGACTTATCTGCACGAACTGGGTCACTATCTGGGCTTGGACGAGATTGACCTGGAAAATCGCGGCCTTGACTGAGGGACAGCCAGCATCCCTGAGCAACGCGCAAGCCCAGCCGCCCGCTATTTACCTTTGACTCAATGCACGCCTTGGCTATCCTCTGCGCCCTTGTTGAATTATGGCGAAGCTGACGGTCAATGATTTGGATGTGCGCGGCAAACGCGTGTTCGTCCGTGTGGACTACAATGTCCCGATGGAAGAGAAGGACGGACAGATGGTCATCAATGATGCCACCCGCATCAAAGAGACCCTGCCGACCCTCGATCTCCTGATTAACAAGGGAGCCAAGATCATCCTCGCCGCCCATCTCGGCCGCCCAAAAGGTCAGCGCGAGCCCTCGATGTCCCTTCGCCCAGTCGCTGCCAAGCTGGCGGATATGATCAATCGCCCCGTGGCTTTCGTGGACGATTGCATCGGGGAAAAGGTCGAAAACACCGTCGGCGCGCTCAAGGAAGGCGATGTTCTCCTGCTCGAAAACGTCCGCTACTACAACGAGGAAGAAGCCAACGACGCTGCGTTCGCGGAAAAGCTCGCGAAGGTCGCTGATATTTACGTGAACGACGCTTTCGGCGCCGCTCATCGCGCTCACGCCTCTACGGAAGGTGTTGCCCGCATCGTCGCCAAACGTGGCGGCAAGTGCGCGGCGGGGCTGTTGATGGAGCGCGAACTGAAGTTCCTCGGTGATGAGCTGGAGACGCCGGCCAGTCCGTTCGTGGTCATCCTCGGCGGCGCGAAGGTCTCCGATAAGATCAAGGTCATCGATCGTTTGCTGGAGAAAGCGGATACGATTCTGATCGGCGGAGCGATGGCCTACACGTTCAAGCTGGCCAATGGATTTAAGACCGGCAAATCCCTGGTGGAAGCCGACAAGACCGATGTCGCACTCGCCGCCATTGCCAAGGCGGCCAAGCGCGGGGTGAAGTTTCTGCTCCCGACCGATAACATCGTCGCGACCCCGCAAGAAACGGGCAAGCTGAACAAGAAGGGCAAGCCTGTCTTCGAGTTCGTCAATCCGCGTGTCCTCGCCGAAGCAAACATTCCTGACGCTGAGGAGGGCTTCGATATCGGTCCGGCAACGGCAGCGACCTACGCAGAAGTGATTCGCAGCGCGAAGACCATTCTCTGGAACGGCCCGATGGGCATGTTCGAGGACAAGCGTTTCGCCGAAGGCACCAACGTGGTCGCACGCGCGGTGGTGGAAGCGACGCAGAAGAACGGAGCGAAGAGCATCATCGGTGGCGGCGACAGCGTGAAGGCGCTGAACGTGGCCGGCCTCGGCGATAAAGTGACTTTCATGAGCACCGGCGGTGGCGCGAGCCTCGAATTCCTCGAAGGCTCGGCTCTCCCCGGTGTCGCGGCTCTCTCAGACAAGTAAGCCGCGTTTCCGATACAACCAGACAACTTCACCCGTCCATGGATAAAGAGCGCAAACTGATTATTGCCGGTAACTGGAAGATGAACAAGACCGTGGCCGAGGGCGTTGCCCTGGTCAACGGCATCAAGCGCGAGGTGAAGGACGTGAAGGAAGTGGACATGGTCGTCTGCCCTCCGTTCACCGCCCTGAGCGAAGTTTCCAAGGCCATTCTGGATTCCAACATCCGGCTCGGCGCGCAGAACATGAGCGAGCACAATTCCGGCGCTTACACCGGAGAGATCGCCGCCGGCATGCTCAAGGAATTCTCCGCTCGCTACGTCATCCTCGGCCACTCCGAGCGCCGCCAGTTTCAGAAGGAATCGGACGAACTGATCTCCAAGAAGGCCGCCGCTGCACATGCTGCTTCCCTGAAGCCGATTGTTTGCGTCGGCGAAACCCTCGCTGAACGCGAAGGCGGCCAGATGGAAACCGTGCTGCTCACGCAAGTGCGCGGCAGCCTCGCCGGACTGACGAAGCCGCAGATGGAAGAAACCATCGTCGCTTACGAACCCGTCTGGGCCATCGGCACCGGCAAGACTGCCAGCGCCCAGCAGGCACAGGATGCGCACGCTTTCATCCGCAGCCTGCTCGTCAAGCTGTTCGATGAAACCGTCGCCCGCCGCGTCCGCATCCAATACGGCGGCAGCGTCAAACCCTCCAACACCCGCGAACTGATGAGTCTTCCCGATGTGGACGGCGCATTGGTCGGCGGCGCCTCGCTCGAAGACCGCAGCTTTGCGGACATCATTAAGAACTCCATTTAATAAACCGAAAGAACGCTATGAGCATTGTCATCTGGTTACTCACCTTCCTGCTGATCCTGGACTGCCTCGTCCTGATGCTGCTGGTCTTGATTCAACTTCCCAAGAAGGAAGCCGGCATGGGCCAGGCTTTTGGCGGCGGTGCCACCGACGCCTTGTTCGGCTCAGGCAGCGGCAACGCCCTGACCAAGATGACCAAGTATGCGGTCGGCATCTTCTTCGTGCTCACGCTCTTGATCTCCGTCCTCTTCGGCAAGCAATCCCGCAGCGGCGGCGGAGATTTGCGGAATATTCTCACGGATGCGGACAAATTGAGCCTCCTCGCGCCGGCCGCGAAGACCAACGCTGCGGCAGTCACCGCAACGAATAATAACAGCCTGCTCATCTCAACCAGCGCCCCAGCTGTGAAGAAGTAAGTAAGCGCGGACCAATCTACCGAAACGCCCTCCGGTCAACCGGAGGGCGTTTTGCTTTTCGCCAGACATCAGCCGTGACCTGCCGTTCTCCGGTAATGAAAATGCCCTCATGCGTTGGCGCTGTCCGCCGATGACCATGCGTGCAACACGGCGAACTTCAGAAAAGCACAACAAAGCATGGTCCGCGAGCCGATCAATCCGGCCTCGATCGGACTGGTGCGGGTTCGCTCCGTGAAACACGCGGCCCGCTCGTTCTCTTCGCCATCTGGGCCGTCCTCATCAGTCTCCCGCTTGCGTACCTGACCGCCAATCATCTGGTGCCGATCCCTGCCGCGCAAAAACCGGAGTCACCGCCCGTCTCCACCCAGACCGGCCAAGGCTGGAAAGCCATCCACCTGTTGGCGGCCGATTGCGGTTGCTCGCTCTCCGTCGCACGGCACCTTCAATCTCGCGGCCCGCTGCCGGGACTCACCGAAACAATCGTCATCATTGGCGCCGCGCCCGAAGTTCACCACGCCTTCCGTCACACACATTTCGCGGTCGAAACGCACGACGCGTCCCGGGTGGAGAAGGACTATGGTGTCATCGGTGGACCGTGGATGCTGCTCTTCAGACCAGATGGTCGCCTCGCCTATTCCGGCGGGTATGCGCCAGTCCGCGCTCGTGATGGAATCGCCTTTCAAGACATCGCGATTTGGACGCGCGCACTTTCAGGCGAAACAATTCCACCCCTGCCGGCCTTCGGCTGCGCCACAGGAGAGCAACTCCGCAAGACCCTCGATCCCTTGAATCTCAAATACACACGCTAACCTATGAATGAATTTGAAAAGCAATACCGACGGAAGACCCACAAGGGATTCCTCCTGTTCCTTGCCCTGCACCTGCCGGCCTGCATTGGCCTGGCGGCTTACACCGGCCTGCCCATTGTGCCCGTGCTGATCATTGGAGCCATCGCGCTTGCCGGGCCGGCGATTCTGTTCTTCTGGAATCCGGCGGCCCGGATCACGTCTCTCGCCATCGCTGTCTCCACTCTGAGTTACAGCGGGTTGTTGATCCATTCGGGACGCGGCATGATCGAGCTGCACTTCCATGTGTTCGTGACCCTCGCGATGCTAATCGTCATGGCAGACTGGCTCGTGGTGACCACAGCCGCAGCAACCATCGCCGTACATCATGTCGCATTCTTTTTCCTCCTGCCATCCAGCGTGTTCAACTACCAGGCCACCTTCAACATCGTGCTCCTGCACGCGTTTTTCGTAGTGCTTGAAACGATTCCCGCCTGCCTGATCGCCGCGCGCTTCGGAAAATTCATCCGGGCCCAGGGCAGCGTGATTCAAACCTTGAGAGAAGCCTCGGTCGCAATCGCGGCGCACACGGCAAACCTGACCACCGCCAGCCAGGCGCTCGCACAAGGCGCCGGCGATCAGGCGGCGTCTCTCGAGGAAACCAGCGCGTCCATCGAGGAGATGGCGAGCATGACCCAGCGCAACGCAGAAAACGCCCGCCGTGCCAAGGATCTCGCAACCGAGACCCGAACCGCTGCGGAGAGCAACGCCGTCACCATGGACGAGATGAGCGCCGCGATGACCGAGATCAAGACCGGCAACGACAACATCGCGAAGATCATCAAGGTCATCGACGAGATCGCTTTTCAGACCAACATCCTTGCGCTCAACGCAGCCGTCGAAGCGGCCCGGGCGGGTGAAGCCGGCCAGGGATTTGCCGTGGTAGCCGATGAAGTCCGGAACCTCGCGCAACGCAGCGCATCCGCAGCGAGGGAAACTGCCGATAAGATTCAGGACTCCATGCAGAAGGGCGAGCGTGGCGTGCAGCACAGCGCAAAAGTCGGGGAGGGATTGCGCGACATCGTCACGAAGACGCGAGAGGTCGACAATCTGGTGGCGCAAATTGCCACTGCCTCCCAGGAACAAAGCCAGGGCATCGCCCAGGTGAACTCGGCCGTCTCGCAGATCGACAAAATCACCCAAAGCTCCGCCAGCAGCGCCGTCAACACCTCCGAAACCGCATCGAAGCTTGACGTCCTCGCCAATCAGCTCAAGAGCGCCGTCGAAGAACTGGACCGCATCCTCGGCGAATCCTCTCCGACCGCGGCGCCTCCAGAAAAGTTCAGTCCAGCCGCCAGTCACGAAGAGCCGCACGCGGAACCATCGCGCTCCAGATCGAGGGAACCGAAATCAGAAGTCACCGGCAAGAGCTTCTAAACAAATAGGCGCCGACAAAAGCCCAGGCCTGTCCCCTCGGCCGCCCGCGTTCATTGCCGCACAAACTCGGCGTGCAGCTTCGCGTAGTGCCCGCTCCTGGCCAGCAACTCGTCATGGGTGCCTCGCTCCACGATCTCCCCGTGATCCAGCACCACGATCTGGTGCGCGTGCCGGACGGTGGACAAGCGGTGCGCCACGACGAAACACGTCCGCCTCGCAAACAACTCCTCCAGCGCATGCTGAATGAGCCGCTCCGTCTGCACATCCACCGCGCTCGTCGCCTCATCGAGAATGAGAATGCGCGACTGCGCCACCATCGCCCGCGTAAAAGTCAGCAACTGCCGCTCGCCCGCGCTGAAGTTTCCGCCGCGCTCGCTGACCTTCGTCTGATAACCGTCCGCAAAACGCAGGATGATCTCGTGCGTGCCCAGCGTCTTCGCGGCGGCCATTGCCTCCTCATCGGTGGCGCCCGGCTTTCCGAACTTGAGATTCTCCATCACCGTGCCGGTAAAGAGGAAATTCTCCTGCGTCACGATGCCGATCTGCTCGTGCAATGATTCGACTGTGGCTTGCTGCAAATCAATTCCATCGATCGTGACCCGCCCGCGCTGCGGCTCGTAGAAGCGCGCGATGAGGCTGATGATGCTCGTCTTGCCCGAGCCCGTGTGACCGACCAGCGCAATGGTCTCTCCGGGACGCGCGTCGAGATGGATGCCCTTGAGCACCCACGTATCCACCGGCGTGGTGTCGTAGCGAAACCAAACATCCTCGAACACGACGCGCCCGCGAATCAACGGCAATGCCACAGCGCCAGCGCGGTTGCGAACTTGCGGCTGGGTGTCGAGCAGTTGAAAAATCCGTTCCGCGCTCGCCGCCGTGGAGAGGATGGCGTTGTAGAGATCACCCATCGTCTGGATCGGGCCGAAGAACATCCCGATGTAGAGCGCGAATGCCGCGAGCTCGCCCACCGTGATTTCGCGACTCAACACCAGCGTGCCGCCGTAGCCGAGGATGATGAGCGTGCCGAGGCCCGACATGAACCCGAGGAACGGCATGTAGGTGTGGAAGACGCGCGCCGCCGCCAGCGCCAGATCGTTGTGCGTCTCGTGCAACTGCTGGAAGCGGCTGAGATTCTCCTCCTCGCGAGAGAACGCCTGCACCACACGCACGCCGGCAATGTTCTCCGCCATCGCCGCGGTCAGACGCGACGTCTGCGCCCGCACCTTGCGATGGGCCGCCAGACCGAACTTGTGAAAGAGACGCGTGGCGGCCAACAGCGGCGGGAGCACCGCGCTGACCGCGAGACACAGCCGCCAGTCATATTGAAGCATCAACGCGACAACACCAATGAGCGTCAATGAACTCGCCAGCATCTGGTTCGCGCCCCAGGTCAGGATGCGATCGAGCGAATCAACATCCGTGTCCGCGCGCGCGATGATTCGACCCTGATGCGTCTTGTCGAAATAGTTCAGCGAGAGACGCTGGATATGTTCAAAGACCGCCAGCCGCAAATCATTCATCGCCCCCTGCCCCACGCGAATCGCGCTCTTCACCTGCGCCACCGAGAGCGACCAGCCGATGAAAAGATTGCCGAGATAGATCAGGCTGACGAACAGGATTCCTCGCACCGCCGTGCTGGCGTCCTGAAAGTTCGTCAGATACCGGTCGATCCCGATCTGGATAAACTTCGGGCCCAGCAACTGCGAGATCGTCGCCAGCAGCGTGAACAGGAGGTTCAGCGCGAACGTGCGGCGATAGGGATGGATAAATGCCGCGAGACGGAAGAACACGGCGCGGCTCATCCGCTTTTGGGCGGTGGCTTCTTCGAGCTCGATGTCAATCTGGCTGGCCATGCAGGGCGTGATTGAAAGTATGGTCGCGTTTCAGTCCGCAATCTTAGTCATCATCGTAATTCTGATCACCACCAAATGAATCACCTTGCCAGCCCCGGACAGATTTGACTCCATGCTGGCCATTCGACGATGACTTTCCATGCCGTTCACTCTCGCGGGCCGTTCCGGCTTTCGCGTGATCACAGGTTGCTCCTCTGGCTTGCCGTCGCGGTCTGGATCGGGATCGGAGATGGAAACGTCGCCGCGCAAACTTCGTCGAACTCTGGCGTGCAACAGTTGGAGGGCGAGTTCATCGTCAAGTTCCGCAGTGGAACCCGGCAGCGTGCCGACATCTCGGCACGGGCTGAAACGAATCGTGTCGTGCAACGCCGCTTCCATCAACTCGGGTGGCAACAGCTCCGGTTCTCAAATCGCAGCAGCCAGCAGGAAGCCATCGAACAACTGCGTCGTGATCCGGATGTCCTTTCCGTGGAGCCGAACTACGAAGTCCAAGCGCTTCCGGAATTCCCGCCACTCATCACCGCCGCGTCGCGCCCGGCGATCCCCCCGACGACTGGCGACGATCCGCTGCGGGCAAGCCAGTGGGCGCTGACAAAAGTGAGCGCTCCGGCAGCCTGGCAAATCACCACCGGAAGCGCCGACGTCGTCGTGGCGGTGATCGACACCGGGATCAACTACCGTCACGAGGATCTCGCTGCGAACATGTGGCGGAATCCGGGCGAGATTCCCGGCAACGGCATCGACGACGACGGCAACGGCAAGGTGGACGACGTTTACGGAATCGACACCGCCGATGATGCCAGGGGCAACGACTCCGATCCCTTCGATCAAGGAGCCAATGGCTTCTACCACGGCTCGCTCGTCGCGGGAATCATCGGCGCACGAGCGCAGAACGGAGTCGGAATCACGGGCTTCAACTGGTCCGTCCAACTCATGTCCGTGCGCGCGATCCGCGCCTCTAACTTGGTCACGCTGGCCGATGAACTTGAAGCGCTCGATTACGTGCTGATGATGAAGAATCGCGGGATCAACATCCGCGTGGTGAACATGAGCTACGGAGGCTTCCGCTTCTCGATCGCAGAACGCGAGGCGCTCGCCGCCTTGGATCGCGCAGGCATCCTCCTCTGTGTCGCCGGTGGCAATGACGGACGCAACAACGACACGTCGCCCGTCTATCCGGCCAGTCATCCGCTCAGCGGTCTCATCGCCGTCGCAGCGACTGATGGCGAGGATCAGCTCGCCAGGTTTCCCGTGCGCGGCAGCTCAAACTTCGGAAGAACCAACGTGGATCTCGCCGCGCCAGGGCTCAACATCCCGTCCACCTTCGGCCCGGGCACGAACGATTACCACGCGGCCTTCTTCGGCACCTCCGCCGCCACACCGCACGTCGCTGGAGCCGCCGCCCTTCTCGCTTCCGCCAATCCCGCCGCCACTTCAGCGGACCTCAAGAGAGCGCTGCTCGAATCCGTGGACCTCATCCCCGCGCTCGCCGGGAGGATGGTGTCGAACGGTCGGCTGAACATCGCCCGCGCCTTGGAACATCCGCTTATCGCCGTTGGACCGCCGATGGTCACACGCCATCCGGAGGCGCAGACCGTCGTGCTCAGCAACAAGCTGACACTCACAACGACCGTTTACGGCCAGCATCCGCGCACCGTGCAATGGTTTCACCACGACGCGCCGGTGATCGGCGGCACGAACACGACGCTGCTGATAGAGCGCACGAAACTCGCCGACGCCGGCGACTACCGGCTTATGGTGTCGAACTTGTTCGCGACCACCACCAGCCACGTCGCTTCGGTCATCATTCTTCCGCTGCTGATCACTGGCCAGCTCCTCGATCAGACGGTAAAGGCCGGAGCCGCCGCGCGATTTCAAGCGACTGTCTCCGGACCGAAGCCGCTGCACTATCAATGGCAGTTCAACGGCGCCAATCTATCCGGTGCGACGAACGAGACGCTGAAGCTCTCCAAGCTCAAGCTGCCGCATGACGGCGAGTATTCGTTCATCGTCTCGAACTTGTTCGGCGCTGCCACGAGCGCCGTCGCAAAACTCACCGTCCTCGTGAAGCCCGTCCTCCTCCAGCCGCCGCTGAGCCAGTCAATCGTGCAAGGCGGTGGCGCGACGTTCAGCGTTGGCTTCAGCGGCAATCCCGGTCCGTTCAGCGTGGAATGGCAGAAAGGTTCCACGACTTACGCCAGCAATGCCGTCACGAGTTTCCAAGATTTCTTCACGCTGCAAAACGTGCAGGCGCCGCAGGCAGGAACGTGGCGGGTCATCGTCCGCAATCCGGCCTCCAGCTCTGGGACGCGCCATTCGTTCACGATCAAGATTCTTGCGGACGCGGATCAAGACGGGTTGCCGGACGTGTGGGAGAAATCCCTCGGCTTTCCCACGAACATCGCGGCGAATGTGTTCGCGGATCGCGATGGAGACGGTTTGACGGACCACGCTGAATTCATCGCCGGGACCAATCCGACCAACGCGCAGAGCCGTCTGGCGATCCTGGGAGTTCTCCAGACTTCAAACGCCGCGACGCTCACCTTTTCCGCAGCCTCCAACCGAACCTACACCGTCGAACGTCTCTCGGACGGCTTCGGTGCAGACTGGCAACGGCTGACCGATGTGCTGGCTACGAAGACCAACCGGCTCATCTCCATTGTCGATCCTTCTGCAACCGCGGACGACGCCACGCGATTCTATCGGCTGGTCACTCCGCGTCGTCCGTGACGCGATTCCCTTCGTATCCGGATTTCGCGTGTTTAGCGGATCTCCATTCCGGAATTTTGATTAAACAAACTTCGGTAAAGCTCGCTCTCACGCGCAAGCTGCTCGTGCTTCCCGGAGGCGACCACGCGTCCTTCCTGAAGCACGATGATGCAGTCCGCGTGCTGCAAAGTGGAGAGCCGCTGGGCGATGATGAAAGTCGTGCGGCCTTCGCAAAGACGCTTCATCGCCTCCTGGATCAGCCGCTCCGTCTTCGAGTCCACGCTCGCCGTCGCGTCGTCCAGAATCAGCACGCGCGGGTCCATCAGGAACGCGCGCGCGATGGCGACACGTTGACGCTGGCCGCCGCTGAGCGACACGCCGCGTTCGCCGATGATCGTGTCGTAGCCATCCGCCAGCTCGCTGATGAACTCATGCGCCTGCGCCGCTCGCGCGCATTCCTCGATCTCCGCTCGTGTCGCCTGCGGGCGACCGTAGGCGATGTTCTCCGCGACCGACGCGCTGAACAGAAAGGTTTCCTGAAAGATCATGCCAACCGACCGTCGCAACTGTGACAGGTCCAGTTCACGCGCATCCACGCCGTCGATGAGGACTCGTCCATTCGTCGGATCGTAGAAGCGCGGGACCAAGTTCACGAGCGAGGTCTTGCCCGCGCCCGTTGGCCCGATGATCGCAACCGTCTGCCCCGGATGCGCGGTGAAGCTCACGTCGTGCAGGACCGGCCGCGGAGTTGCGGGCGGCGGGGATTCTTTGTTGTCCTTGGTCTTCGGAGACTTCGCACTGGAGTATTCGAAGCTGACATTGTCGAAGACGACTTCGCCACGTCCAGGCGGCATCGGGCGGCTCCCGCTTTTCAGTACCGCTGTCTCTTCGAGAATTTCCAGCACACGCTCCGCGCTGGCGCTGGCGTTCTGCATGATGTTCGTAAACTGCCCGACCATGCCGACGCGATGCCCAATCGCCATCAGGTAGAACACGACCTTCGCCAGATCGCCCAGCGGCATCTCGCCCTGGATGACCTGTCGGCCGCCAATCCACAGCGCGAGCGGCGTGCTGAGGCCGTAGAGAAACTGCGCGCGCGGAACCCGCGACGCCCAGTAGTTCACCGTCGTGAGGAGCGTGCTCATGTACGTCTCCTTCTTGTCGCGGAACTTGCTGATCTCCGACTGCTCGCGGGCGAAGGCTTTCACGACGCGCACGCCGGCGATGTTTTCCTGGATGACCGTCGTCATCGCGCCGTGCTGGTCGTGAACATTCCGCCACTGCGGCTGCAGCTTGCCGGCGTAGAAGGCGATCAGCGCGATGGTGGGCAGCATCGTGCCCAGGGCCACCGCGCCGAGCGCCGGGCTGATCAGAAAAATCAGGACCGTCGTCGCGATCAACGAGACGACGATGTCCACGCTCAGGAGCAGGCACGCGAAGAGAAAATCCTGCAACCGCCAGATATCGGTCGTCGCGCGGGAGATGAGTTCGCCTGAGCTCGCGCGGTCGTGGTAAGTGAAGGCGAGGCGTTGGAGCGCGTTGTAAACGGCGGAACGAATATCCGTCAGCGTCGTTTGAATGGTGCGATTGCGAACCGGGCCGAGGACGAACCCCACGACGGTGCGCACGGAAATGAGGATGAGATAAAGCACTGCGAACGGCCAGATGGAGAATTCATTTCCCAGCGCCAGATGATCGCGCAAGCCGGTGATCGTGTTGCCAAGCACCTGCGGCAGCGTCATCTCGATGGCGATGTTCACGAGCAGAAGCCCGACGCAGACTGCGACTCCGCCAGGGTGCCTCTTGAGGAAGGAAAGCACGCCGAGCAGATTGCGCGGACGAATCCGCCTGATCTGTTTGGTGTCCGGAGAGACGGTCACAAGGTGGGCATTGAACTCGGTGCGGAAGGAATTTGAAATTTGAAATTACATGCGCCGCCGGTGTTTGATTCACTTCAGACACATGAGCACATTTCTCGGCATAGAGATCGGCGGCACCAAGCTGCAGATCGTCGCAGGCGATGGATCCGCCACCATCCTCTCCCGACAGCGCTTCACCGTCGGCAGCGGCAGTGAAGCCGAAGGCATACGGCAACAGATCGCCTCCGCGCTACCGTCGTTCCTGAGCGAATGGCAGCCCGCCGCCATCGGCATGGGTTTTGGTGGGCCGGTGGACTGGCGGACCGGCTGCATCGCGCGCTCGCATCAGGTCGAGGGCTGGTCAGGGTTTCGCATGGCTGAATGGCTGCGCGAACTCGCTGGCCTTCCAGTCGTCGTCGAGAACGATTCCAATGCCGCCACTTTCGCGGAAGCCACGCGCGGTGCCGGTGAGGGACTCAATCCTGTGTTCTACTTCAATCTCGGCAGCGGCGTCGGTGGTGGGCTGGTGGTCGATGGGAAGATTTATCATGGGCAGGCACCGGGCGAAGCGGAGTTCGGACACGTGCGCCTCGACAAGTCCGGCGTCACCGTGGAAGAACGCTGCTCCGGCTGGGCCGTGGACGCGCGCATCCGTCAGCTCAAGGAGCGCGGCGTGAAGAGCATCCTCTGCGAACGATTACCAGCGACGCCGGGCGGCGAGGCGAGGCTGTTGGTGCAGGCGCTCGCGGCGGGAGATGAAGCGGCGCATCAGTTGATCGGGGAGGTCGCGGAGGATCTGGCGTTCGCGCTCTCCCACGTCACGCACTTGTTCCACCCGGAAGTGATCGTGCTGGGCGGAGGCCTCTCGCTGATCGGCGAACCGTTGCGCGCCGCTGTGGCGGCGGCATTACCACGGCTGGTGATGGAGGTGTTCCACGGCGGTCCGCCGATCAAGCTGGCTGCACTGGGCGAGGACGCCGTGCCGGTCGGCGCGCTGCTGCTCGCGCAAAGCGCGCGTTAGCCTGCCCGTGCGCAGGCCTAGCTCGCGAACATCTTGTCCATCCGGGTCGCCAGATCCTTCAGGCCTTCGGCGGAATCTCCGCCGCCTTGTTCGGCGATGCCCCACACGCCGTCGTAACCGACATCATCGATGGCCTTCATGATGCCCGGCCAGTTGTTCGCGCCTTCGAGGAACTTCGCGCCGAAGCCCGCACCGCGGCCTTTCTTCATCGCGAGATCGCGGCTGAATTCCTTGATGTGCAGACGAGCGATGCGCTTGCCGAGCTTGTTGATCCACGCGATCGGGTCGCCGTACCAGATGATGTTGCCGACATCGAAATGCCATTTCACCCAAGGGCTGTTGATCTCTTCGAGATAACGCAGCGCCTCATCTTCCTTCGTGATGAACTCATTCCAGACGTTCTCAATCGCGATGACCACGCCCAGCTCTTCCGCCAGCGGAATCACTTTCCGAATCTCCGCGATGGAACGTTCCCAGCATTGTTCGTAGGTGACCTGTTTGCTCACCACGCCCGGCACGAGCAGGACGGAGCCGGCCTTGTAACGTTTGGCATCGCGCAGAGAGAGCTTCAAGCCATCGAGCCCAACCTCACGCACGGCGGGATTCGCGTCCGAGAGCGGCTTGGCCCAATGCGTGTGGCAACACACGCTGGCGGCGACGAGCCCGGACTCCTCCAATGCCTTCACCACGTCATCCTGATCCATGCCGCCCCCTGGCTCGACGCCCTCAAAGCCGGCCGCCTTGACCGCCTTGAATTTCTCCAGCGTGCTGCCTTTGTAGCCAATGGTCCCGCCCATGATCGCTTTTCGAAGCGCGACCTTGCGCGCGGGCTTGGCGTCGGCCGCAAGGAGAGCGGGGGCGAGTCCGGCCAGCGCGACGGCGGCGGATGAGAGTTGCAGGAACCGGCGGCGTTCGATGACGGGAGCGTTCGTTTTGTTCATAGGAGCGACGAATTGAAATGTGGAGACGTGGGCCAGTGATAGGCCGCGGCCAAACCTGAGTCAAGCCGCAGCCACGTGTTGAACCCGAGAATCGAAATACACGCTACCAAACCAAGCAGCCCGTTGCCCGTCGTCAATGGTCGCCGGCGGCGGATCGGGAGGAAGCCGCTGGCAGGACAATTGACGACGGGCAACGGACCGTGGCGCTGACGATGGCGGACGAGCCGCGTTGAAGCACGCAACTCCTCATGCGGCATGGCCCATAGCGGGCGTCTTGGATTTCAGGAGCGACGCTTGTTTTCGCGTGTATTGGCGGGCCTCCTCCGCCTTCTCGCGGAGAAGCTCGGGCAGCACGAGCAACGGAAACGACGTGCCCCAGGCCAGTGCCGCCGCCTCGTTGCCCGCCCGCCGCAATGGCGCGTAGAGATCGGGCGTCGGGGCGCTGGCGATCAATTCCCTCAGCAGCCGGTTCTTCAGGCGTTCCAATTCTGTCTCGTGCGTGCCACGGAACGGCGCCGTCGGCACAGGGTTCACGGCGAAGCGGGTTTCCGACGCGAACCGCGTCGGCACATTCTTCTTTGGTCTTTTCATGTTCTTTCGTTTTGGTCTGGGTCTGGCCACGCTTCCCGGCGTGACCGGTGGTTAAACAAAAAACCCACGATTGACTGGCAATCGTGGGTTTTCGGGAAAATCTGGTTTTCTGTGTTAGAAGGAAACCTCCACGTTGCCGTCGGCCAACAGGCCGGAGCGCCACGCCGCCTGGCGCATCATGGCGCCGTGCTGGCAGGAGCTGATTAATTTGTTAACGATTGTCATCATAGGCAACGAACGCGGAAAGAAAACGTCATGAGCGAAGGTTTGTCAAAAAATATTTCCCCGGTCCAACGCGGCGCACGGATGAAGGGAGGGGGAATTCTGACTAGGCTTCGCTGGAACGCCGTGAAATACTTTCGCCATGCAAAATTGGATTCGTGAGTACGTGGCAGCACAGAAGGCGGCGCTGGATTCCATCCCGGTCGATGCGGTGGCGGGTCTGGTCGAGACGTTCCGTCAGGCGCTGAAGGAGGACCGGCAGATCTTCGTGTTCGGCAACGGCGGCAGCGCTTCCAATGCATCCCACTTCATCACCGATCTGGGCAAAGGTTCCTCCGACAAGCTCACCAAACGGTTCCGCTGCCTATCGCTGAACGACAACGTGAGCTGGATGACGGCGCTCGGAAATGACTACTCGTACGAGGAAATTTACTCACGGCAGTTGATGAACTACGGCAAGCCGGGGGATCTCGTCCTCGTGCTCAGCGTCAGCGGAAGCTCGCCGAATCTCGTGCGCGGCGTCGAGTGGGCCAAGAAGAACGGCCTGCACACCATCGCCCTGGTCGGTGGAAAGCGCGGCAAGCTCGCCGAGCTGGCGGATACCGTCGTCGTAATCGATTCGACGCATTACGGCCGCGTGGAGGATGCGCAGATGGGCATCTGCCACATGCTTTGCTATGCGTTTATGGAAGTTCCCCAAGCGGGCGCGGTTTAATTCATTTCGCGGTCAGTCAGCCAGGTCCGGATGCCTGGCAGAAAGGAAAGCCATGGAACGGCGTCCTGATGTGAGGAGCAAGGTGTCAGCAACCACCGTGTTTCCCCTAGGAGGTCCGTCGGGCTTTTCCCACACGTTTCACATGTAAGCGCCTCAATAGCCCCAATCGTTGCGCCGGCTGAAATTAGCACTGCCCGACCTACTGGCGTTGGCCGGGCAAGACAGGCGTAACAAAGTGTTTGGTGTTGCTATGAAAACGAACGGTTCAACTAGTCTCAGCAGTAGAAATTACGTGGTGGCGTTCATCGGGGCGCTCGGCATTCTGGCCGCTCCTCGGGAGAAACTCCTGGCGAACGACATCACCTTCCAGGAGACGATCTACAATACGGACTACGCAGCAGCGGCCGTCGGCGGCCTGCGCGATTCCGCCAAAGCCAGCCTTAGCCTCGCAGGCATCAGCGGCACGGTGAACAAGGCCTATCTCTACTGGCACGGGCCGATGAACTCGACCAACCCGCTCGCCAACGCTTCCATCCAGGTCAACAGCCAGCCGGTGACCGGCGTGAACATCGGTTACTCCGATGACAACTGCTGGGGCTTCAACAACAGCCAGGCGTACCGCGCTGATGTGACGGGCCTGGTCAAGAAGGAGCGCAACGGCACTTACTTCCTCAGCCAGTTCGTGAAGCAAGGCACCAACATCAACGCCAACGGCGCTTCCCTGATGGTGTTCTTCAACGACAGCAACACGAACAACAACCGCGACATCGTGCTCTTCCATGGCAACGATTCGAACGCGGAAAACTTTTACGACGCGCCGGGCTGGAACGTGAACTTGACCGGCTTGTCCTACACCTCCGGCAACGGCTATGTGCAGTTGCACGTTTCCGACGGCCAGATCTACGAAGACGAAGCGCTCAAGGTAAACGGCGGAATCGTGGAGGAGCGCGGCCAGGTGTTCCAGGGCACGTCGGTGTCCGCCGCGAACAACGGCCCGTCGGGAACCGGCCGCCTCTGGGATGTGGCGACCTACGATGTCACGGCGATTCTTGAAGCCGGCTCGAACACCATCGCCATCACCCACGGCTACATCGGCACGCCGGAACGCGCGCGCGGCGATTGCGTGAGCTTGATCGCAGCGGTGATCAATCTGCCCGCCGGGACCGTCCCTCCCCCGCCGCCGGCGAATCAAACGCCGACCGTCACCAGCACACCAGAAGTCACGACCCATTCCGCCAGTCCGCTCGCGCTCCGGGCTCTCGCCTCGGACAACGATGGCAACGCGCTGACCTACACCGTCGCGATTGATAACGCGGTGGTTCAAACCGGAAGCATCGTTGCCGGCACACCGACTACGACGGGTAACATCGATACGACCAGCTCCTTCAGCCTCGGCCAGCACACCGTGGTGTTCACCGTGAATGACGGCGTCGCAAGCAGCAGCTTCACCACGGTCGTCAACGTCATCGATGACACGCCGCCGGTCCTCACCGTCCCCGATAACATCACCGTGCCCAGCGACCTCGGCCGCACCACGGCGGTCGTTCGCTATGAAGTCACGGCGACCGACGATTTCCCGGGTGTCACCGTCATCTCGCTACCGCCGTCCGGTTCCGCTTTCCCCATCGGCGTCAACACCGTGACCGCCACCGCCGTGGACGCCTCCGGCCATCGCGTGCAGAAGACGTTTACGATTACCGTGACCGACAGCATGCCGCCGACGGTGATGTGCCCGACGGACCTGCTCAAGGCGACGGACGCTGGCATGAGCAACGCCGTGGTTCGTTTCACCGTGACCGCCACCGACAACGTTCCGGGCGTGAGCGTCTCCTGCTCCCCCGCGTCCGGTTCCACCTTCCAACTCGGCATCACCACCGTCGTCTGCGCCGCGCGCGATGCCCGTGGCAACACGGCGAATTGCATGTTCACCGTGACCGTCATCGACCGCGAAGCTCCGGTGCTGATCGTTCCGCCGAATCAATCCGTGCCGCTCGAAGCCGGCCAGGAAACCGTCGTCATCAACTACGACGTGGAAATCCGCGACAACGCTCCCGGCGCCACCGTCGTGTGCTTGCCGCCGTCTGGCAGCGCGTTCCCGCTCGGGGCGACGAACGTCGTCTGCATCGGCTCGGACGCCAGCGGCAACAACGTGACCAACGCCTTCACCGTCACGGTCTATCAGATCTCCAATCCGAACGTGCTGCCGCCGGTCGTGAACGTTCCGGCGAACATGACGGTGCCGAATGATCCCGGTATGAGCACTGCGACCGTCGAGTTCACCGCTACGGTGACGAGCTCGGTTCCCGGCGCGACCCTCGTGTGCATTCCTGCCTCCGGTTCCGCGTTTCCGCTCGGCATCACGACGGTCACCTGCACCGGTCGCGATGTCGCCGGGAACACCGCCACCAACCGTTTCACCGTCACCGTTTACGACAACGAGAATCCGCAGCTCACGCTCCCGGCCAACATCGTTCGCCCGGTGGATGAAGGTCAGAACACGGCTGTCGTGACCTACACGGCGACCGCCATTGATAACAGCGGTTCGGTCTCGCTCGTGTGCGTGCCGGCGTCCGGCAGCGCGTTCGCCATCGGCACGACCACGGTCACCTGCAATGCCGTCGACAACGCGGGCAACGTCAGCTCCGGCAGCTTCACGGTCACGGTGACAAATAACATTGTTCCGCCGGTGGACTACGGCTGCATCACCGCTTCGAAGCCCGTCCTCTGGCCGCCCAATCACCAGATGGTGCCGGTGAGCCTCTGGCTGAACTACAAGGAAATGCCGGTCAAGTTCTCCAGCGTCCGCATTGTCTCGGTGACGAGCAACGAGCCTGAGACCGGCCTTTGGGCAAATGATATTGAACCCGACTGGGAGATCACGAACACGAAGACTCTCAAGCTGAATCTCCGCGCTGAGCGCGACGACAACGGCAACGGCCGCATCTACACCATCGCGGTGGAAGGCAAGGATCCGAGCGGCAACCTCTACCGCTGCACCACCACGGTCACCGTCCCGAAGAACGCTCCGGCGAAGGGCAAGGGCAAGAAGGGCGGCAAGAAGTAAGCGGCGTTCCAACCAATCAACGCAATGCCCGGAAGCGTGACGCTTCCGGGCATTCGCGCTTTCTACGGGCGAAGTGTCGATTTGTCCTCAGCGCGTCATGTTCTTGCGAAACATCTCCTCCATCTTCTGTCCCTGCGGCGGAACAAACGACGCCGGTTGAAGATTCGTTGCGGTCAACGGGAGCTTATCGGCCCAAGCCACCTGAGCGCGCTCGAGCCGCGCCATCATGTTCGCCACCCGTTCCCTTTGCTCCGGAAGTTCAGCGAGATTGCGCGTCTCCTGTGGATCCGATTTCAGATCGAACAAGTGGCTCACACCAATCTGCGGAAAGCGCATCAACTTCCATCGTTCATCACGAATCGACCGCTGCGTCTGCGTGTAGGCCAGGAAGAGCTCATCGCGCACCCCGGGAGACTTTCCCGAAATCACTTCAGCCAGGCTCAACCCCTCGCTGCCCTCCGGTCCCGCGACATTCGCCAGCGCACCGAGCGTCGGGAAGATATCGAGGAGATACGCGAACGCCTCGCGCCGGGCGTTCCTCGGAATTCCAGGCCCGGCAACAATCAGCGGCACGCGCATCGAATGCTCGTAGATGCTCTGCTTGCCGAACAGCCCGTGGCTGCCAATCGCCAGCCCGCTGTCGCTTGCGAAAACGATCAAAGTTTGCTCGTGCTGACCGCTCGCCTTCAGCGCGGCGAGGATGCGCCCAATCTGCGCATCGAGATAGGTGATGCTCGCGTAGTAATCGCCGAGATGCCGACGCACCGCCTCCGGTGTGCGCGGCCACCGTTCCAGCAATTCGTCGCGCACGGTCATGCTGCCGATGTCCAGCGGATGTTGCGGAAGGTAATTCGACGGCAGCGGAAGCTTGGAATCTTTGTAGTCCTTTCGGAAATCATCCGGTGCCACGCGCGGATCGTGCGGGAGATTGAAGGCCACGTAACAGAGCCACGGCTGCTTTGCCGGTGACTTCGACCGCGCCTCGATGAACCCGGCGGCAGCGTCCGCAAAAAGCTTCACCGAATGTTCGCCGCTCAATCGCGCGTTCACCAGTTCGCCACCAGACAGATCCCTTAGCGGAAGTTCGTACGGCCAACCCATGCCGCCGAGAAACAGCGC
>CAMCCU010000023.1 GCA_945872975.1 Pedosphaera parvula Ellin514 | reverse complement strand
CCGTGATCGGCCCAAACCTCAGCGAGTTGATCGCACAAACCGGCCGCGCGCCCATCGTGAAGATGTCGCGCACGATGCCGCCGACGCCCGTGGCCGCGCCTTGGAAGGGTTCGACCGCGCTCGGATGGTTGTGCGATTCGATCTTGAACGCGATGGCGAGGTTGTCGCCGATGTCGATGATGCCCGCGTTCTCTTCGCCCGCGCCGACGAGAATTTTCGGTGACTTGGTCGGGAAGGTCTTCAGCAGCGGCCGGGTGTTCTTGTAGGAACAATGCTCGCTCCACATCACGGAGAAGATGCCCAGCTCGGTGTAATTCGGCTCGCGTCCGATGATCTCCTTGATCTTCGAGTATTCGTCCGGCGTGAGGTTGTGCTTCTGGACCAGTTCGGGCGTGATCGCGGGTTCCTGCATCAGTTCAAAGTGTTGAGTTCAGAGTTCAAATCCGTCTCCGGCGCGGCGGCTGGAGACGGACAGACGCAGGCTAACAAGCGGTCGCGGGAACGCTAGCGGATTTTGCGGCGAGCTGGGTTTGCGTTGGATGTGCCGTGGGCTGAATGGCTACTTCAGCAACTCCGCCTGCCACGGCATTAATTCCACGTCTGGATCCCCTGTGTCGGCGACGAGCGCCACCATCGCCGCGCGGCTGGCGATGAGCGTGGGGTCGATGCAGAGTTCGTCTGCGTGACGGTTCCGTCGCTTCTCGATGTCCTGCAAGCGGCGCTTTTCCGCTTCGTTCAGCCGATGGCCTTTGCGGCGGAGGGGCAGGGGAGGATGCTCTTCTGCGAGTCCTGTTTCCACGGCTTTGGCTATTCCTTTGCGCCGGCGCGGCGTGAGGTAATGCGGGAAGAGTCGTTCCAATTCATGGCCCACGACGGCACCGTGGGCGATGTTCACCATGATTTCCGGCGGCACGATGAAGAACGGCGGCTTGTTGCACGCGACGGCTTCCTCCTCGCGCCAGCGCCAGATCTCGCGGAGGACGGCCATCGCAGCCGGCGGGAGATGATGGCTGCCTTTGACGCGCCAGACGTTGTCGAGGTCGGCTTCGCGCAGCACGGAACAATCCGTGATGAGCCGGGCGCAACTTTGCTGATGCCAGGCGAGGCGGCCTTTGGCCTTGAGCTCGGCGGAGAGGAGATCGACCAGCGGCTTGAGATAGTGCGTGTCGTTCTTGGCGTAGGCTTCCATCCGGTCGGTCAACGGACGACGCGCCCAATTGGCCTTCTGCGGGCCTTTCTCAAGGGTAACGCCCAGAAATTTGGCCACGAGGTTGACCAGGCCGAACTCGCGCACCCCGAGCAACCGGCTGGCGAGCATGGTGTCGAAGATGGTCGTGGGCACGAACCCGCAATCCCGGCGGAGCAGCCGCAGATCGTAATCCGCGCCGTGCAGGATCAGCTCGTGCTGGCTGAGAATCTCGAAGACGGGCGCCAGTTTGATGCCGGCCAAGGGGTCCAGCAAATGGTCCGATCCCTCGATGCTCGCCTGAATCAGGCAGAGCTTCTCGGGATAGGCATGCAGGCTGTCCGCCTCGGTATCGAGTGCGATCCAGCTCGCGGCGCTGAGCTGCGGGAGAAACGGCGCCAGCTTCTCTTCCGTATCAATCACGGGGCGAATATAGGGGAAACCAGCGGCGGAAAAAGAGAAAATCCATAAACCTGCTGATCTGGGCTGTTTTGTGACTGTTGACCGACCTCCCGCCGCCCCTTAGCCTCGTCCTCGTGCAACCTGGTATCGCTGTCCCGCCGGAAGAATCGGACACGACGTTCTTCTGGAAAGGTTCCCTGACCCGGGGCTATTTCCGCTTCTTCGGCCGGATCCTCGTCCGCTTCATCCTCTCGGTCCATGGCATCGGTGCTTTCGCGCTGATCACCCTCGGCGTCATGTTCAGCAAGATAGGCGTGGCCAGCCCCGTGATCCGCCCCATGACACTGCTCCAGATCGCGCGCTCCGGATTGAGGTTGCTGCCGCTGGCCAGCTTTCTGGCGCTGGCGTTGGGGCTCATCGTCATCGGGCAAACTGTCTCCGTCCTCAGTCGCGTCGGGGCGAATCAACTGCTCGGCACCATCATGGTGGCGACGGTGGTCCGCGAGCTGGGTCCGTTGCTGACCGCGCTCCTCGTCTTATGCCGGGCCGGGACGGCCACGGTCGTGGAGCTCGGCACCGCGCGCGCGCTGGGCGAGGTGGAGGCGCTCGAAGTCCTCGGCATCGACCCCATCCATTACTTCGTCGTCCCGCGCGTGATCGGCATGGCGGTCGGGATTTTTGCGCTGACGGTTTACTTAATTCTCGGCGCGCTCCTGAGCGGCTACCTCTGGGCGTTCTTGCAGGACGTGCCGTTGTCGCCCGGAGATTACTTCAGCCAGATGGCCGGCGCGTTGACGGGGCTGGACTTCGTCCTCCTCGCGGCCAAGTCCGTCGCGTTCGGCTGCGGCATCGCGCTGGTGACGTGCTATCACGGGCTCGCCCAGCCGCTCTCGATCAGCGATGTCTCCCGAGCGACGGTGCGGGCGGTCGGCCAGAGCATCGTGCTTTGCGTGCTTGTTGAAATCTTCTTCATCATCGTCTACCTGCTGGCCGGATGACCACCGTCTCGACTTCAACTTCCTCTGCCACCAACGCGGCGGTTCCCGCGTTCGAAATGCGCAATGTCACCGTCACGACATTGCGTGATGCCTCGGTCGTTGTGCTGGAACAGGTGAACTGGACGGTGGCCGTCGGCGATTTCTGGGCGGTCGCCGGCTTGTTGCGTTCGGGCAAAAGCGACCTGCTCGCGCTCGCTGCCGGCATCAGCCGCCCGACGCGAGGCATCCATCATTTGTTCGGCCAGGAACTCATCGCGGGCTTCGAACATGAACGGCTCGCCTTGCGATTGTGCGTCGGGCTGGTCTTCGATGGCGGACAGCTTCTCCACCATCTCACGTTGGAAGAAAATATCGCCCTGCCGCTCCTGTATCATCGCGGTGTGAGCCCGGAAATCTCGGCGCGCGTCCAGGCGCTCGTGGAGTTGACCGGGCTCGAACCGTGGGCCGGGAGCACGCCCGGCGCGGTGAACCGCAACTGGCAGCAGCGCATCGGCCTCGCCCGCGCGCTGGCCTTGAAGCCGGACGTGCTGCTGCTCGACAACCCGCTGTCGGGCCTCGACCCGCGCGATGTCGGCTGGTGGCTGGACACGCTCGACACGCTGGCGGCGGGGCATCCCATCGTGGACGGCAAGCCGCTCACGCTCGTGGTGACGGGCGACGACTTGCGGCCCTGGCGCCATCGCGCGCGGCAATTTGCGGTGCTGAAGAATCAGCAGTTCATCCCGCTCGGCCAGCGCGCGGATCTCGACGGACACCGCGAACCGTTGTTGCAGGAGCTGCTCCCGGCGGAGTCGCTTTCGTTGCCGCGAACCATCAAGGACTGAGGAGGATTATGATTAAGAGCAGGATAAAGATGATGAGTGGGAATGGGAGTGAGAGCGGGAAAAGTTTCCGGCTGCTTTCCCTTCTTAATCTTAATCCTAATCTCACTCTCATTCTTACCCCCGCTCCCATTCCCACCCACTGACTCATGGCTCTCCAAGATCTCACCCCTCAACTCCGCACCCGTCTCAGCCGGTTGGAACGCGTCGTCGGCATCTTCGTCGCGGTCGCCACGCTGCTGATGGTGGCCGGGCTCGCCTACTACATTTACCAGCGCGCACAGACCAAGGGCTGGGGCAAACGCCGCCTGCCTTACTATACGTTCGTGCAGAACGCCGCCGGGTTGAAGGTCGGCCAGAAAGTCATGCTCATGGGCTTCGACATCGGCGAAGTCACCGTGATCGAGGCGCAGGAGCCGGGCGCTTACTACGATGTCTTCGTCGCGTTTCAAATCGTGGAGCCGTACGATGGTTATCTGTGGGAAGATTCCCGCGCGAAGGTCGCGGCCAGCGATTTTCTCGGCAACAGATTCATCGAACTCAGCAAGGGAACGAACGGTCCGGCGACTTATATTTTCCATCCGATTCGCGAATACACGCTTCAGGACGCCGCCGCCTTGCCGGACCCGAACACGCTCCATTTTGCCGCCGAGATCTCCGACGAGACGAAGACGAACCTGATCGCCAAAGTCGGCGCGCGCTTTACCGCCGATGCCTTGCGCGCGATCACGCAGGCCGCGAGCGTGACCGCGATCCAGCTCTACGACAAAAGCGTGACGTCCAAGCGCGCCACCGGCTTGTGGGACTACCAGCAAGCCCGCTATCGCGACCCCAACGAGACGGCCGAGACGCGCAAAGGCTTCTTCCTCGTTCCCGATGAAGCGCCAGCACTCAACGACCGTTTGGAAACGGTGGCGTCGCAGGTCGAGCGGATGATGGGTCTGGTCGAGACCTCGCTGCCCAATGTCTTCGACCTCACGAACCAGCTCCGTCGTGTGCTGGAGACCACGGCGAACACGGCGGCGCGCGCGGACGATGTGCTGGCGGACACCAAGCCGATCATCGCCAACCTCACGCGCATCACCGAGAATCTCAGCGACCCGAAAGGTTCGCTCGGCGAATGGCTCATCCCGTCGGACCTCAGCCTCCAGCTCACCCAAGCTCTCGCCAGCGCGAACCTCCTTCTCACCAATTCCGACGCGCAGATCACGATGGTCGCGACCGAGCTGGATCGAACGATTGAGAACCTCGCCAACATCACCGGCAACCTGCACGCGCAAGTCCGCGCGAATACGAACATTGTCAGCGAGGTCTCGAAGCTCATCGTGGACACCGACGATATGGTGCAGGGCTTGAAGCGCCACTGGCTCCTGCGTTCCGCCTTTAAGAAGGAGAAAACGTCCGCGCCCAAGCCCGCGCCGCCGCCGCGCAAGGCGGGTTCGCGCTGAAGATCCTGTCGTTCATCAGGTTTTATTTTGCCAGCGGCGCAAGTTTCAGGTGGAATACCGGCCGACGCGGTTACAAGAACACGATGCGGCTGATCTACAATTTCCTGTTCGTCATCTTCTTTTGCCTGAGCGCGCCGTATTACTTTGTTCGAATGCGGCGGCGGGGCAACTGGCAGGAGGGCTTTCCCGAGCGCTTCGGAAAGTTCAGTTCCAAGGTCAAGCAGGCGATGACGAACCGCCATGTGCTCTGGATTCACGCCGTCAGCGTGGGTGAGGTCAACGTGGCGACGCAGATGATCTCCGCGCTGGAGATGCGGATGCCGAACCTCAAGATCGTCGTCTCCACCACCACCACCACCGGGATGGGCGAGCTGCACAAGAAGCTGCCGTCGCACGTCCAAAAGATTTATTATCCCATCGACCGCCGCGCCTGTGTTCGCCGCGCCTTCATGGCCATCCATCCAGAGGCCATCGTGCTGGTGGAGGCGGAAATCTGGCCGAACTTCCTCTGGACGGCGCAGGAGTTCAAGGTGCCGGCCTTCCTCGTCAACGCGCGCCTCTCGGAGAGCTCGTTCAATGGCTACCGACGGTTTGGCTTTCTCTTCCGCCCGGTGTTCTCCGCGTTCTCCGGCGTCGGCTGCCAGAACGACGCCGACGCCGCGCGCCTTCGCGAACTGGGTTGCCGGCCCGAGAGCATCCGCGTCGTTGGGAACTTGAAGTTCGATGCCGCCAAACTCGAGGAGCGTGTTCCCCTGGATGTTGCCCGGCTGCTGGCTCAAATGGGCGTGCCCAAGGGCGCTCCCATCATCATTGGCGGCAGCACCCATGCCGGCGAGGAAGGCGTGCTGGCCGAGGTGTTCCTCCGGCTGCGCAAACGTTTCCCTGACTTGTTCCTGATTGTCGTGCCGCGCCATTTCGAGCGAGGCAAGGAAGCGGCGCGCGACATCGCCGCTCACGGGTTGCGCTTTGTGTATCGCAAAGACGTCACGCCGAAGAGCGAGTTCCAGCCCGGCGAAGTGGATTGCCTGCTCGTGAACACCACGGGCGAGCTGAAGTATTTCTACGAACACGCGAACGTCATCTTCGTCGGGAAGAGTCTGATGGCGGAAGGCGGGCAGAATCCGATCGAGCCCGGCGCGCTGGGCAAGGCCATGATCTTTGGCCCGAACATGCAAAACTTCAAAGCCATCGCGAAAGCGTTCATCGAGAAGCGCGGGGCCATTCAGGTCGCGGATGCGAAAGGCCTGGAGGATGCGTTTGCCACGCTGCTGGCCGATCCTGAACAAGCTGCCGCGCTCGGCGTGAACGCACTCAAGGTCGTCCGCGAAAATCTGGGCGCGATTGAGAAGACCGTGGACATGATCGTCGAGCGCCTCGGCAACACGGACGTTTACATCGCGCAGAAGTAAGGGCGTTCGTCGCTTTCGGGAGCGATGAGGACGCGGATGAATGCCTTTTTCCACCCAGCGCCTTGGCCGCGCTCCCTCTCCTTGGGGGAGAGGGTTGGGGTGAGGGCGGACGTTCTTCAGCCAGGCGCTCAGTTGCATTGACGATGAGATTGCGTCTGGATTTTTCCTTCCCAGCGATTCGCGAAACGATACCTTCGACTCACCAACCACCATGAACCTGACACGACGAAACTTCCTCGCCACCGCCGCGCTCGCCGCTTCCTCGCCCGCGCTCCTCGCCGCGCCCACAATCACGCCCGCACCCAAGAAGCGCATCAAGCTCGGTGTCTCCACCTACTCCTACTGGCACTTTAAGACCGACCGCGTGCTCATCGAGACCGTCATCGACAAGGCCGCGCGGCTTGGCGTCGAGGGCGTGGACATCCTCCATCGCCAGATGGACATTCCGGAGAAGGAACCGCTCACGCCCGCGCACCGGCCCTACCTGCAAAAGCTCAAGCGTCACGCCTTCACCAACGGCATCGATCTCATCTGCCTCTCCATCCACCAGGACTTCGTGGATCCCAGCGCGGAGTTTCGCCAGAAGCAGATTGAGCACACGCTCAAGTGCATCGAGATCGCCTACGAACTCGGCGTGCCCTGCATCCGCCTGAACTCCGGCCGCTGGAACACCATCGCCTCCTTCGATGACCTGATGAAGGCGCGAGGCGAGGAACCCATTCTACCCGGCCACACCGAGGACGACGGCTTCAAGTGGTGCATCGACTGCATCGAGAAATGTCTGCCCAAGGCCGCCGAATGCGGCGTGGTGCTCGCGCTGGAAAATCATTGGGGCCTCACCCGCACGCCGGCGGGATTGCTCCGCGTGCTGGACTCAATCAAGTCCCCGTGGCTCGGCGGCCTGATGGACACCGGCAACTTCCTCGAAGACCCCTACGCCAAGCTGGAGCAAATCGCGCCCAAGACGGTCTTCGTGCAGGCCAAGACCTACTACGGCGGCGGGGAATGGTACACGCTCGACCTGGACTACCAGCGCATCGCGAAGATCCTCGGCGCGGTGAACTACACCGGCTACATCTCGCTCGAAATGGAAGGCAAGGAAGACCCGGACACGGCGGTGGCGAAAAGCGTGGAGATGTTGAGGGCGGCGTTTAGTATTTGAATGATTCTGGGGGGGAGTGATGTTGCTACAGCTCGAACCGGGTAGATTCCAACAGTGAACATTTGAATGAGCGAGGATCGAGTATCTGACGCGTATGTCTTCAGGCTGCTTACCAACAAGGATTGGGGGGCTCTGGATGAGTTGATCGATGCTGGGCAATTTCAGCCTAATCGTGAAGTGGTGATTCAGATGCTTACTGAGAAGCACACTCTGCTTTTACTGCCGTATGTCCTAGGCTTGGCTCCGAATCTGACCGTAAAGAAGCTTTTGGATAAAGGTGCCAATCCGAATCAGCGTTATGAAGGAAAAACGCCAATTCTAATCGCGGCTCAAGGGCGTAATCACGAGGCGTTGGAGATGCTGCTTAACGCGGGAGCAGATCTCGAAGCTACTGCTAGTTACACTGAGGATGCAGGTGGTGAGACTGCCTTGTTACTCGCGGCTGAACAACTTGACCCCTGGGCTGTGGAACGTTTGCTCAAGGCTGGAGCGGACCCTGCAAAGTTTACCAAGAATAGGCGGCGGACGGCCGTCTGGTTTGTGTGCCGCGGGGATCATCCGAAGCGGTTTGAGGAGAGGTGCTGCCTCCTTCGCAAACTGGTCAATGCTGGCTGCAGGCTCCTCGGCCCGGAGCTCCACTGGCCGGTTTGTCATCGGGATGTCGAGTTGACCGGGCTGCTTCTGGAGTTGGGCTGCCCTGTTGATGAGCCCGCCGCAAAAGGCGAGTTCGGCGGCCTCAAAAAGGGGGACACCCCATTAACGTTGGCGGTCGAGAACAGCATTTTGGACATGGTTCACACGGTCACGGAGCAAAAAGAGACGTTCCCCAAGAAAAAGGCTGAAATCATCGATAGGTTGTTGAAGGCGAAAACCAATTCGAATGTTCCCAATGGCACAGGCCAGACACCGCTGTTGCTGAGCGTCGTCGCGAACGATCTGGCAACTGCAAGGAAACTGCTTGAGGCGGGTGCGGATCCGGCCTTGTGCCCTCCAAACTGCAAGATGGGTTCAGCAATGGGCCTTGCGATGAAACAGGAGCTGAAAGATTTTATAGTTCTGTTTGGCGAGACGTCGCTAAACGGCAGACGTAAATGCTGAAAGGTTAACTTCAACACTTATGCCTGTTGTCCCTGATGCTTCCTGCCACCTCTTGCTCGCCGCACTCGAATCTCGCCTCCGCGCTTTGCCCGCGCTTCCCAAAGATTCAGGACGCCTCGCGCTCATCGTCCGCCGCCCCGCCGATGGTAAACGCGAAACGCCGGAGCGCCTTCGCCTGTTGTCGGAGGAAGGTGTGCCCGGCGATTCGTGGGGCCGCGACCCGGAGCGCATGCTGGACGCGCAGATCGCCGTCATGCAGTTCGACGTCGCTGAACTCATCGCGAATAGCCAGCCACTGACGCTGTTCGGCGACAGCCTCTTCGTGGAACTCGATCTTTCCGCTACCAATCTCCCCATCGGTTCGCGTCTTCGCGTGGGCGAGGCCGTCGTCGAAGTGACGCCCATGCCGCACGACGGCTGTTCCAAGTTCAAGAAACGCTTCGGCGCGGACGCGATCTTCTTCGTCAACGCAAAGCTGACCCGCCACCTGAACCTGCGCGGCATTTACTGGAAGGTCATCGAGGCAGGAGAGATTCGCGTCGGCTCCCCGATTGAGGTGCTGGCCCGTCCTTGAGGCGGTGGTTCCAGAAAACAACAAAGGCAGCCTCGACGGCTGCCTTTGCGTGTTATGAAATGATTTTGGTGAGGCTTACTTTGCGGCGGCTGCAGCTTCGGTGGCTTTGGCGACTTTGGCGGCCTTGGTGGCTTTTGTAGCTTCGGCGGCTTTGGCAGTCTTGGCGGCGGATACCTTTTCCTTCACCAGCGTGGCGCCCTTGCCAATGCGCTTGCGCAGGTAGGTGAGCTTCGCGCGGCGGACCGAGCCCTCGCGTTCCACTTCCACCTTGTCCACACGGGGCGAGTGGAGCGGAAAAACGCGCTCGACGCCTTCGCCGTAGCTGATGCGACGCACGGTGAAGGTCTCATTCAAGCCGCGACCGCGCCGACCGATCACGATTCCCGCGAAAATCTGGATACGTTCCTTGTCGCCTTCCACAACCTTGGTGTGGACCTTGACGCTGTCGCCCACATTGAACTTCGCCGGTTCTTTGTGGAACTGCTCGGACTGGATTTTATCAAGTAATGCCTGGTTCATAAATTTTATGTTGTTTGCGGCGCGCTGTCATTGTCGCCGCTGTTCATTAAATCTGGTCTGCGCTTCGAAGTTCGCTGTCTGGCCTGTTCGGCTCGCCATTTCTCAATCTCGGCATGATGGCCGGAGAGCAGCATCTCTGGCACTTTCATCCCGCGAAATTCTGCGGGCCGCGTGTAGTGCGGATATTCCAGCAGCCCGTGGCTGAAGGATTCATCGACGGCACTTTCCGCATCGCCCAGCGCGCCGGGCAGCAACCGCGTTACCGTGTCGATGATGACCATCGCGGGCAATCCGCCATTGGTCAGCACGTAATCGCCGATGGACAACTCGTCATCCACGAGCGCCTCGCACACCCGGTCATCTACGCCTTCGTAGCTGGGGCAGATGATGAGCAGATGCTCTTTCTGCGCCAGCTCGCGCGCGATGGCCTGGGTGAAGGGCCTGCCTGCGGGCGCGGTCAGGATGACATGCGTCTTTTCATCGGCCAGACTTTCCACTGCTTCAAAGATCGGTTCCGGTTTTAGAACCATTCCTGCGCCGCCGCCAAACGGTTTATCATCCACCGTTTTGTGGCGGTCGTGCGTCCATTGACGCAGGTTCTGCAACCGCAAATCTAACAACCCGGCTTTCCGGGCCCGCCCGACGATGCTGGCATCCATCGGGCCGGAAAACATCTCCGGGAACAAGGTGAGCACGTCGATTTTCATCGCTGGAGTCAGGCTTCAGCTTGTTTCGCCAATAGTCCAGTTCCTGCTGGACTGACGAGCGATTCTACCGACGGTCACTGTGGCGGACGTTGCCTTCCTCGACGATTTCGAGGGAGCAGCGCAGACCTTTCTTCGCGCTGCCAACGGTGAGCAGGGAGCGAATCGCATTAATTGCGACTCCTTCCCGCCCGATGATGCGGCCCACGTCCAAGGGATCCATCCGCAACTCGTAAATCGTCATGCCGTTCCTTTCGATTGGCGTGACGGTGACTGCTTCAGGCTTCTGGACCAGGCCTTTGACCACGTATTCCAGAAACGCTTGCATGGCGGTATCTGCCGGAAGCTCAGGCTGCCGCAATCGCTTTCTTCGCCTTGCGAATGAAGCTGGCCACGGTATCGCTGGGCTGGGCGCCCTTACTGACCCAGTAATTGGCGCGGTCGAGGTTCAAGGTGAAATTCTCACCCTTCTTGAGGGGTTGGTAGGTGCCGATCTCTTCGATGCTCATGCCATCGCGAGGGCTGCGACCGTCGGCCACGACAATGCGAAACACGGGAGTATTCTTCGCTCCAATGCGCTTCATTCGGATTTTAACTGACATAAATCGTTTCGTTATCGCGACGGCGGCCAGTCGCATTGCTAATTACCGCCCGCCGCTGATAGACGGCGTGCCTCGAAAAAGAGTCGCGACACTATGAAGTAGGGGGGGTGTTGGCAAGCCCTGTTTTATTGTTTTTCGGCGTGCGTCCGGGGAACAGCGTGACTCCGACGGGTGGGATGCCAGCGGGGGGCGCAATAAAGTTCCTGCGTAGCGGTACCGATAGGCATTTATCCAGAGACGGATCGTAGGTCCGGGGCAAGGTCGAGAAGGACCAGGGAATCTGGCAGGAACTGGGATTATGAAAATGAAGAACTCTGTATTTGTCCGGCCGAACATCAAGGCGTTTGTTGTGGGAGCACTGCTGCTTGTCGTGGTGCAGCATTTTATGTCGGATGGTTACTCGCAAACCAAGCGGTTGTTCAAACCGCTTGCCGCCAACGCCCGTGAACTGAACGACAAAGATTTACGGGAACTGATTCGCATCGCCGCTGAGAATCCCAGCGCGGAGGCTTACATGCATCTGAGCAATTACTTCGAGAGGCACGGGAAGTACCGGCAGGCTCTGCATTTCTTGCGGAGTGCGGAGAACATCGAATCCTCAGATGGTCTGAATTGATGGCTGGCTCGTCGATTGCCGGTGGCGTCTCGTCTTCGCCCGCTGCTTCCCCTGCTTCCTTCAGACCCGTTTGATCCTCCTCCATGCTTTTCAAGTATTTCCAGTCCTGCTCGCATTCGTAAGACAACTGACTTGTCTCGACACTTCAGCTCAGTAATACATAAGGCGTGCTGTGTGTTCGTAGATTGGCCCTGATTGGACTGATGAGCCTGGTGTTTACGGGATGCCAGACGGCGTCCGATCCGGGTGGTGCTCCGGTTGCGGCGTTGACAACGACTTCGCTTCCGGAACCCATGACCATCGCGCCGCCTGCGCCATTGGCTGCGCCGCTTCCCATTCCCCAGCCCGCGCCAAATCTGGTTCAACCGCCTGCTATCGCTCCGTTCACTCCAGCCAATGCCTCGCCGGTTGGACGCCCTTGGCCGGCTGGTTGGGTGAATGCCTGGGTTCCATTGGAGAGCTGGGGAAAGTTCAATGGCCTGCCGAAACCGGTCTTGCTCTCCGGCGGGAAGGAGCCGCTCTATCAATTGCAGTCGGGCAACGGGCTCGTGCTGGTCAAGATCGGGAGCCCGAGCGTGAACATGGCGGGGATGCAGTTTGGATTGGGTTTTGCGCCCAGGTTGATCAAGGGCCTGCCGTATGTCCATTCGCTTGATGCGCAGAAAACCCTCCAGGCGCTTGCCGATGCATTTTTCCGATTGCCCGCGACGAATCGTACGGTCGTCATCGATGCTGGTCATGGCGGGAGAGATGGCGGGACGCTGGGAACCACCGGCCACGAACAGGAGAAACATTACACGCTGGACTGGGCTCGCCGGCTGGCGCCGTTATTGGCAGTGCGCGGTTGGCGTGTCGTCTTGACGCGGACAAATGACATCGAGATCTCGCTGGCTGACCGCGTGGCGGTGGCAGACCGGGTCAAAGCCGATCTTTTCCTGAGCCTCCACTTTAATTCCGGGATTCCCAACCGCGATTTGATGGGCCTGGAAACCTATTGCCTGACGCCGACGGGAATGCCGTCGAACATCATTCGTGAATACGATGACGATGTGCGCGAGGCTCATCCGAACAACGCGTTTGATGAGCAGAACATCCAGTTGGCGTCGCGCCTGCACGGCTCCCTTCTGCGCGCCACGGGTGCAGTGGATCGGGGTGTGCGCCGGGCGCGGTTCATGACGGTGCTGCGAGGGCAGAACCGGCCGGCTGTGCTCATCGAGGGTGGTTATCTTTCAAACGTCGGCGAAGCTCGCCGCATTGCGATGCCGGAGTATCGCCAGGCTCTTGCTGAAGGCGTGGCGCGTGCGCTGGAATGAAGCCTCAGACCGCCCCGTTACTTCTTCTCGGTCTTCACCGCCGCTTTGACTGATTTGCTGCCGCCCTTGCCGGTGCCTGCGGTCAGGACCGTGCCGGTGAGCACACCGACGGCGAAGAAGGCAAAGTACATGAGCGCGGCGGGCTGCCGGATCACCTGTTGGATCAAGGGAGGAAGGGTGAAGTCCACCGTGCCCCGATTGTGCATGCCCATCAGCACGAGCAGCAGGAGAACCAGGATGAAAAACAACGTCTTGAGCAGCAGCTTCGCGTTCATAAAATTTCTGGAGGCGGACGATAGGGCTGGGAAGTTGGAGCGTCAATGTCGAGTCGGCAAACCTTCACATCACGGTGCCCATGCTTGATTCGTGGGAATGGTAACGGCATTCTCCGGCCATCCCGTCGTGCAGGATTCTGCGCCTGACCAGCGGGTGATGATGCGATTGTTTGGACTACTTCTCAGCGGGTTTCGCCTGGCCATCTGGCTGTGCGTCGCGATGGCATTCGCTCCAGCCGCGCGTGCGGCGAACAGCCTCTACACCATCGATTCATGGGAGAACGACGACGGGTTGCCGCAGAACTCGATCATCTCGATGACGCAGACGCGGGATGGCTATCTGTGGATGGGGACGATCAACGGTTTGGTGCGATTCGACGGGCTACGCTTTACGGTGTTCAACGAGGATAACACGCCGGGCTTGGGCAGCAGCCCGATCGTGAGCCTGTTCGAGGATCGGCGTGGGAACTTGTGGATCGGTTCGGAACTTTCCGGCG
The DNA here is from genome assembly GCA_945872975.1 of Pedosphaera parvula Ellin514. GTDB lineage: Bacteria > Verrucomicrobiota > Verrucomicrobiia > Limisphaerales > JADJPG01 > JADJPG01. Next base: position 9,739 of record CAMCCU010000023.1, on the reverse strand, counting down.
TTCTGCTGGCGAAGGACGGCAAGATCACCAGCCTGGGCATTGGCAAAGGCAATAGCGAAAGCCGGCTGAAATCGATCTGCGAAGATGTGTCCGGCGCGGTCTGGCTGTGTACGCAGGATGGGCAGTTATGGCGTTACAAGGATGGCGCGACGAATGCATTTTCGCTGGGGTCGGAACTCTCGGGAGGATATCGCTCCGTCATCACGGACAAAGATGGCCGGCTGTGGCTCGGAACGGACGGTTCCACCTTCGCGCTGAATCCCAAAGCAGGCTTTGAGCAGGGCAAGCTGTTGTCGGAATCCATTCGTCCCACCGCCCGTCGCGGAGGTTCGTTGGATTTTCTGCTGGCCAGCCGCGCGGGCGGTTACTGGCGGCTCGGCGACGGGCGAATCGAGCGCTGGAACGCGGACGGTTCGTCCTACACGAACAGCCATTACTTGTGGAATGCGATCACGAAAGTGATGGCGGCGTGTGAAGATGGCGAAGGCAATCTGATCGTCGGAACACTGGGCGAGGGCGCCTTTCGCTTTGATGCGGCGGGAAACGCGACGGCGGTTTCCTCAAACCAGATGCCCTACGTTCTTTCCCTCGTCCTGGATCGCGAGAACGCGCTTTGGGTGGGCACGGACGGAAACGGCCTTAGCCGCCTCAGCCGCCTCAAGCTTCCGGTGTTTCAAGTGGTGGAGAGATCGCGCGGATTGACGGTCCGCTCGGTGGCGGAGGATGCGCTGGGCGGAGTGTGGATGAGTTTCAACGCGCCTGATTTCAGCAGTCCGGGCGCGGGTTATTGGAAGGACGGCGAGTTTCGCGGTTACGGTCGGCTGGAGGGATTGATCAATTCATCGGTCTTGTCCGTGCTGGCGGATCGGCGCGGACACGTATGGGCCGGAACGCCCGGGGTCTTGTTCACGTTGCTCGCGGGAAAATTCGCCTTGGTGGGAGGCTTGGAAGACTGGACCCGATCGGTGTCCGCCATGCACGAGGATCGCGCCGGGAACATCTGGTTCGGGTCGCAGGCCGGGCTGGTTCGCTTCAATGGCAACGCGACGAAAGTCTTCACCCTCACGAATGGATTGTCGTCGGACGACGTGCGGGCGATCGCCGATGACCGCGCCGGAAACCTCTGGGCGGGCACGCGCTCCGCAGGCTTGAACCGTCTGCGCGACGGCAAGTTCACGGCGTTCCATCTGTCGGACGGTTTGCCGAGCGAAGAAATTTCCTCGATCTACGTCGATGCGGAGGATGCGTTGTGGGTGGGAACGCTGGGCAGCGGACTGGCGCGGTACAAGGACGGAAAGTGGACCCGCTTTTCAATGAAGGACGGCCTGGCCAGCAACATCATTGGCTACGTGGTCGAGGATGCCGCCGGTTATCTCTGGATCGGTTCCAACGCCGGCTTGATGCGCGTCTTGAAGTCCTCAATGGAACCGGTGGCCGCCGGGGGCCGGACGTCTTTGAACATCCGGTTCTTCGGACGGCCAGACGGATTGCCGACGCGGGAATGCACGATCGGTTCGCAGCCAGGAGCGTGTCGGGGGCGCGACGGGCGGCTGTGGTTTCCCACGACGAAAGGTTTGGTTTCCGTCGATCCGGCCAGAATTATTCGGAACACGAACCCGCCGCCGGTCAGCATTGAGTCGGTGCTCGTGGATGGACAGGAGCAGGGATTCGCGGCGATTCGCGCGAACGTGTCCGGGCCGCTCACGCTGTCGCCGGAGCGCGAGCATCTGGAGATCAATTTCACCAGCCTGAACCTCGCGTCGCCGGAGCGCGGGCGATTCAGGTATCGGCTCGAAGGTCACGAGAAGGACTGGGTCGAGGTGAGTGGCTCCCGGTCGGTTCATTACAACAAGCTGCCGCACGGCCACTATCGCTTCCAAGTCATCGCGAGCAATGAGGACGGTGTCTGGAACGAGCGCGGCAGTTCGCTGGCGATTGTCGTGGAGCCGCCGTTCTGGAGGACGTGGTGGTTCTTGGGTGTCGTCTTTGCGTCGGTTCTCGGCATCGTGGCGGGCATTGTCCATTACGTCTCGACGCAGAAGCTGCAGCGCCAACTGGCGGATCTCCGCCAGCAGGAGGCGCTGGAAAAGGAGCGCTCGCGCATCGCGCGGGACATTCACGATCAGCTCGGCGCGAACCTCACGCAGGTATCGTTGCTGGGTGAATTGATCGAGGGCGACAAGGACCAGCCCGACGAGGTGGCCGGTCACGCGAAGCAGATTCAGGCCACGGCGCTCGAGACGTCGCGCGCGCTGGATCAGATCGTTTGGACCGTGAACCCGTCGAACGACACGCTTGATGGCCTGGTGAATTACCTCTGCAAGTACGCCCAGGAATATCTCGCGGTCGCCGGGCTCAAATATCGGCTGGACGTTCCGCCCGATCTTCCGAACACGCCCATCACGCCGGAGATTCGCCACAACCTGTTCCTTGCCGCCAAGGAGGCGATCAACAACGTCGTCAAACATGCGCAGGCCGATTCCGCGTGGATCCGGCTGAAGCTGGAGCCCGGACGTTTCACGATTGAAATCCAGGACGATGGCAAGGGACCGGCGGGCATGAACGAGAAGCGCGCGCAGTCAAGAAACGGATTGCGCAACATGGGCAAACGGCTGGAAGATGTCGGCGGCAAATTTGAAATCGGCCCGGCGCCGGAGCGCGGCACGCTGGTGCGCCTGGTGGCGCCGCTGGGCAAACATTGAGAGCACATGGCCATCAAAGTATCCCTCGTTGAAGACAGCGATCAGTTGCGCGGCACCATGGCCCGCGTGATTGGGCGCGCGGACGGCTTCGAATGCGTGAGCCAGTATGGAAACGCCGAGGACGCCATCGAGGGGTTGCCGAAGGATCGTCCGAACGTCGTGCTGATGGACATCAATCTCCCCGGCATGAACGGCGTGGAATGCGTGCGCAAGCTCAAGCAGTCGCTGCCCGAGACGCAGGTGATCATGCTCACGGCCTACGAGGACACGGAGAACATCTTCGCCTCGCTGGCGGTTGGAGCATCAGGCTACTTGTTGAAACGCTCTTCGAGCGCTGAGATTCTCCAGGCGATCAAGGATGTGCTCAAGGGTGGTTCGCCGATGTCCACGCACATCGCGCGCAAGGTGGTGCAATCCTTCCAGCGATCCGGGGCATCGCAGCAGGCGACGGAGAATCTTTCGCAACGAGAGCAGGAGGTGCTCGATCTGCTGAGCCAGGGTCTGATTTACAAGGAAATCGCGGAGAAGCTCGGCATCAGCTACGAGACGGTCCACACCTACGTCCGCCGCATCTACGAGAAGCTCCAGGTGCGCACGCGCACGGAGGCGGTGGCGAAGTTTCTCCGACGTTAGAGCGTGGTGATTTCCAGTTGGGGCACAGGCAGGCCTCGCATCACTTCGGCCATCTCCAGCGCGGTCTGGGCGGCTTCGGTCCCGCGATTGTGATCCTTCTTCAAGCAGCGTTCCCTGGCTTGCTTCTCATTTTCCAGCAACAGGACTTCGTGGATGATCGGGACTTCATGGAGCGCCTGGACTTGGGAAAGAGTGTTGCTCACCGCCTCGCCGACATGTTGGGCGTGAGTAGTGGCACCGCGCAGGATGACCCCAAGGCAGATGATCGCGGAAAGCGGCGGCACGCTGGCGCGGGCCAGTCTCGCGGCGACGACCGGAATCTCGTAGGCGCCGGGCACTCGGATGACACGGATGCTTTCGGCACCTGCTTCTTCGAGACAAATCTTTGCAGCATCGAGCATCGCATCGACATAGCGCGCGTTGTATTTGGAGGCGATGATGGCGTAGTTGCCGCCGATCTTCCGAACTTCGCTAGGTTTGTTTTTCTTCAGCATAGATTTTTAAGAGGCGTAAAACGTGAAACGTAAGGGAAGCCGGCCTTGCTCATCGCGTCCCATCACGCATCAGGCATTACGTTTTACGCTTCACGTTTTACGCATTCTCACATCAGGTGGCCCAGCTTCTCCCGCTTCGTCTTCAGGTATTTCGCGTTGTGCGGATTCGGCGTGACGCGGATGGGCACCTGCTCGACGACTTCCAATCCGTAACCTTCGAGGCCGACGATCTTCTTCGGGTTGTTCGTCAGCAACCGGATGGTGCGCAGGCCGAGGTCTGCGAGGATTTGCGCGCCAAGACCGTATTCGCGGAGATCCATTTTGAAGCCGAGTTTGAGGTTCGCTTCGACGGTATCGTAGCCCTTCTCCTGAAGCTTGTACGCCTGAATCTTCGGCCCCAGTCCGATGCCACGCCCTTCCTGGCGCATGTAGAGAATCACGCCGCTGCCTTCCTGTGCGACAAGACGCATCGCCTCGTGCAACTGCGGACCGCAATCGCAGCGCCGCGAGCCGAAGACATCACCGGTTAGGCATTCGCTGTGGACGCGAACGAGGACGTTCTTCTTTTTGGCGACGTCGCCTTTGACCAGCGCGAGGTGATGCTGGCCGTCGGTGGTCGCCTTGTAGAGGTGCAGCTGGAAGTCGCCGTAATCGGTCGGCATCTGGATGACTTCGATTTTCTCCACCAGCTTCTCGCGCGAGCGGCGGTGCTTGATGAGCGCCTCGATGGTGCCGAGTTTGAGCCGGTGCTTCTTGGCGAACTTCACCAGGTCCGGCAGGCGCGCCATCGAGCCGTCGTCCTTGAGCACCTCGCAGATGACGCCGATCGGACGGCATCCGGCGAGCTTCACAAGATCGACGGCAGCTTCCGTGTGGCCGGCGCGCTGGAGAACGCCGCCGGAGCGGGCGCGAAGCGGGAAGATGTGGCCGGGTTGCACGAGATCGTCCGGCACGGCAGTCGGGTCCGTCATCACCTTGATCGTCGCCGCTCGGTCGGCAGCGCTGATCCCCGTGGAAACGCCGCGCGCCGCATCCACGCTCACTTGAAAGTCGGTTTTGAACGACTCGCGATTCTGGGAAACCATCCGCTCGATGCCGAGCTGCTTGAGCCGCTCCTCCGTCGTCGGCACACAGATCAAACCGCGACCAAATCGCGCCATGAAGTTGATCGCCTTTGGCGTGACGTGTTCCGCCGCCATGATGAGGTCGCCCTCGTTCTCGCGGTCGGCGTCGTCCACGATGATGACCATCCGGCCTTTGCGGAGGTCCTGGACGACGGACTCGATGCTATCGAAGGGCGATTTCATTGTGCGGTCCAAGCTAATCAGCCTGCGTCGTTCGGCAGCAATAAAAAACCCTGCCCGAGTGAACGGGCAGGGTCTTTTGGGTTAATGAGGTTTAGCGACGAACCATGAGCATCTCGGCACCTTTGACCTGGGTGCTGGCTTTCTTGGCCGTGGCCTTCGAGCACGCGGCGGCTTTGGTCTTGGAGCAGCAAGCTTCACCAGCTTGAACCGCGGTCATCGACGCAAAGGCAACCACGACGGAGCAGAGGAGGAGTTTTTTCATAGGCCAGATAATTAGCCGATATTCCCGGGAGACGCAAGTGAGGTTTTAAGGCTTCTGCGCTTGCGGCATGGCACCGGCTTGGGAACAGTTGCGCCGTGAATTCTCCTATGAACCGGGTTGGTGGCTGGCGCGACGTGAAAGTGATTTCGTTCGCCCTATTGATCATCGGTAATTTGCTGATCGGTGCAGTGCCGACACAGGCCGCTTCCGGTCCCACGAACTGGCCTCAGTTCCGGGGCGCGGACTCCATGGGTGTCGCCGATGGCTCGAAGTTCCCCGAGCGCTGGAGCACGAACGAGAATGTCGCGTGGCGGATCGAGGTGCCGGGACGTGGTTGGTCTGCGCCGGTTGTCTGGGGTAATCGTGTCTTTCTCACCACGGTGGTGAGCGAGGGTGAAATGGAAGCGCCGAAGAAAGGTTTGTACTTCGGCGGCGATCGAAAGGAGATTCCGAAGGCAACCCATCGATGGCTCGTGCTCTGTTACAACTTGAGCGATGGCCGGGAACTGTGGCGTCAGGAGGCGCATCGCGGCACGCCGCCGAATCAGTTGCACGTGAAGAACACCTACGCTTCGGAGACGCCGGTCGTGGATGGCGAACGCGTCTACGCTTACTTCGGCAACATCGCTCTGGTCTGCTTCGACCACGACGGGAAGAAGCTGTGGTCCACGAACTGGCCGCCCGTCAAGACGCGATACGGCTGGGGCTCCGCTGCGTCGCCCGTCTTGCATGATGGCCGGTTGTTCATCGTGAACGACAACGAGGACAAGTCCTTTGCCGTGGCGCTGGACGCGAAGTCCGGACGGCAGATCTGGCGGATCGAGCGCGATGAGCCGAGCAACTGGGCGACGCCCTACGTCTGGCAGAACGAGAAGCGCACGGAGCTGATCGTTCCAGGGCGGAAGAAGGTGCGCTCGTATGACCTCGATGGACGGTTGCTGTGGGAGTTCGGCGGCATGTCCACGATTGTCATCCCAACGCCGTTTTCCAAGTTTGGTCTGCTGTATGTCTGCTCCGGTTACGTGGGTGACAAGACGCGCCCGGTCTTCGCGATCAAGCCCGGCGCATCGGGCGACATCAGCCTGGCGGCGGGCCAGACCAATAACCAGTTCATCGCGTGGTATCAGCCGACGGCCGCGCCGTATAACCCGTCGCCCTTGATCTACGGTGAGCAGTTCTACGTGCTGTTTGATTTCGGATTCCTGAGCTCCCACGACGCGCGCACGGGCAAGATGGTGTTCGAGAAGCAACGCGTCCAAACGGAGACGACTGCCTTCACCGCGTCGCCCTGGGCGGCCAACGGAAAAATCTACGCGCTGAGCGAGGACGGCGACACATTCGTGTTCCAAGCTGGTGCGGAGTATCGGCTGCTGCACAAGAACTCGCTCAACGAAATGTGCATGGCCACGCCGGCGATCGCGGGCGACCGGTTGCTCATTCGGACACTGACGAAGCTCTACTGCGTTGCAGCGGGCAAGTAGCCCCAGGTTGGAATCTTCTTTTGGAACAACATCTCGAAAACTTTCTCCTTCTCAGAGTCGCCCCGGTTGCAGAATCATCCCGCGCATGAAGTGCGCGTTGTTCTTCGTTCTCGCCGTTGCCGCAATTTGCGGCTGCGGCCGGCGTGAGACGCGTGTCACGAGCGGGAACAAGGAGCAGGTGCTTCACGTCAACAACGGTGCCGAGCCGCAGAACCTCGACCCGCACGTGGTGACGGGCGTTCCGGAGCATCACCTCATCATGTCGCTGCTGGAGGGGTTGATGAGTGAAGACCCGCACGGCATCACCCCGCAGCCGGGCACGGCGGAGCGCTGGGATATTTCCCCGGACCAGACGATTTACACTTTTCACCTCCGGAAGAACGCGCGCTGGTCGAATGGCGATCCAGTAACCGCCCAGGATTTCGTGCGCACGTATCGTCGTGCGCTGACGCCGTCGCTCGCGTCGGAGTACGCCTACATGTTGTATGTGATGAAAGGGGCGGAGGAGTTCAACACCGGCAAGATCACGGACTTCGATCAAGTCGGAGTGAAGGCGCTGGATGATCACACGCTGGAGGTGAAGTTGAATTCGCCCACGCCGTATTTTCTGTCGCTGCTGAATCATTATTCGTGGTTCCCGCTGCACATCCCGACCATCGAGCGCTACGGCCCGCTTTATGAGCGCGGGAATCGTTGGACGAAGCCGGGGAAGTTCGTGGGGAACGGGGCGTTCGCGCTGCACGAATGGAGGGTTAACCACATGATTGTCGTGCGAAAGAGCCCGACGTATTGGGACGCGGCGAACGTGAAGCTCAACAAGATTTATTTCTACAGCATCGAGAGCAGCGACACGGACGAGCGCGCGTTTCGCTCCGGCCAGTTGCATAAGACGTTCGTGCTGCCGGAGACGAAGATCGACACGTATCGGGAGAAGTATCCCGGTCTGCTGCGCATCGATCCGTTCATGGGCACTTACTTCTACCTCGTGAACACCAAGAAGCCGCCGCTGGACGACAAGCGTGTGCGGCGCGCGCTGGCGATGTCCGTGGACCGCGAGGCCATCGTGAAGAACGTGACGCGTGGCGGGCAGTTGCCGGCGTATCACTTCACGCCGCCGGGCACGGCGGGTTACACGGCGCGCGCGCGGTTTCCGTTCGACATCGAAGGTGCGAAGAAGCTGCTGGCCGAGGCGGGCTACCCGAATGGCAAGGGGATGCCGCCAGTTGAGATTCTGTTCAACACGCTGGAGACACATCGCGCGGTGGCGGAGGCGATCCAGGACATGTGGAAGCGGAATCTCGGCATCGACGTCCGACTGCTCAACCAGGAGTGGAAGGTTTACCTGGACTCGAAGAAGACGGGGAATTACCAGGTCGCGCGCTACGGATGGATTGGCGATTACCCGGACCCGAACTCGTTTCTCGACCTCTGGCTGACCGGCGGCGGGAACAACGACGCCAAGTGGTCCAACCTGGAATACGACCGGCTCATCCAGGAGGCGGGCCGCACGGCGGACCTGGCGAAGCGCCTCGAAGTATTCCAGCAGGCGGAGGCCATCCTGTTGGACGAGATGCCGGTGATCCCGATCTACTTCTACACCCGCGTCTATGCGATCCAGCCGGGCGTGAAGGGTTGGTATCCGACGATTCTGGACAATCATCCATGGCACAAGCTGTGGCTCGAGGAAGTGAAGAACTGACGCATGTTTCGCTTCATCGCCAGACGCTTTCTCCAGACCATCCCGGTGCTGTTCATCATCGCGACGCTGACGTTCTTCCTGATGAAGAGCACGAAGGGCGGCCCGTTCGACACCGAGAAAGCCACCACGCCTGAAATCAAAAAGCAGCTCGAAGCGCACTATGGGCTGAACAAACCGGTGTGGGCGCAATATCTCGACTACATGGGAAACCTCGTGCAGGGCGACCTCGGACCTTCCTTCAAATACGCAGGCTGGAAGGTGACCGAACTGATCGCGGGCGCCTTCCCGGTGTCGCTCGAACTCGGCTGCTACGCGCTCGCTGTCGCGTTGACCATCGGGATGATCATGGGCTTCGTCGCCGCGCTGCGCCCGAACTCGGCGATGGATTACGTCCCGATGTCGCTGGCGACGCTGGGCATTTGTCTGCCGACGTTCGTGATGGGGCCGCTGTTGATTCTCACCTTTGGCATCGCGCTGGGCTGGTTCAACAGCTCCGGCTGGTTCTTCATGAGCGATCGCGTGCTGCCCGCTCTCACGCTCGGCGGCTACTACGCGGCCTACACGTCACGCATCGCACGCAGCGGCATGATGGAAATTCTCTCGCAGGATTTCATCCGCACCGCCCGCGCGAAAGGCGCGACTGAGTGGCGCGTCATCTTCAAGCACGCCTTCAAAGGTGCGATTCAACCGGTCGTCACGCTCACCGCGCCCGTCACTGCGAGCATGGTCACGGGGTCGTTCATCGTGGAAAAGATCTTCGACATCCCGGGCATGGGCCGCTTCTTCGTCACGGCGGCGTTCAATCGTGACCTGACGCTCGTCGTCGGTCTCGTGCTGCTTTACGCGACGCTGATCGTCGTATTGAACCTCATCGCCGACATCGTGCTCGTCTGGCTCAACCCGCGCCTGCGCTTCGAGTAAACCAATGGCTGCGCCTCAAACCATTCCTGACCTCCCGCCGCTCGAACAAATCGAGCAGGGCACGTCGTTGTGGAAAGACGCCGTCCGTCGCTTCTTGAAGAACAAGATGGCGGTGTTCGGTCTCGGCTTCGTGTTGCTGCTCACCCTTGCCGCGATCGCGGCGCCGCTCTTCGTTAAATCCTTCTCGGCGCAGAATCTCGCTTACGGCGCGCAACCGCCGAGCAGCGCGCACTGGCTCGG
>CAMCCU010000022.1 GCA_945872975.1 Pedosphaera parvula Ellin514 | reverse complement strand
GCGGGACAAGACTTTCGCCTGCTGGCTCCCTTCAAGCCGTTCCCGCTCTTCAACGTGCTCGCCCGAAAAGGATTCTCGCACGTCGCCCATCCCTTGGAGGGCGGCGAATGGGAAGTGATCTTTTCCCATCAGGAAAAGCCCGAACCTGTAACCACTGTGTCAGGCAGCCAGCCGACGGAGTCATGTGGTTGCGGTGCCGCCCCTGAGTCGATGGTGATGGTGGATGCTCGTGGCCTCGAACCGCCGCAGCCGCTCGTCACCATTCTCGAAGCGCTGACCAACGTGCCCGACAACGCGACACTTCAGGCGCTGACGGATCGCCGTCCCATGCACCTCTACCCTCACCTGACCGAGCGCGGATTCGCCGGAGAAAGCGAGGAGCAATCCGATGGAAGCTTCATCACTTACATACGCCGCCTCTGACGCCCCCGGTGTTCCGAATCCCTCGCCCGTCGGAAACGTCGCAAGGCCCGGCCCGAAAACCGGACGCAACTGCCATCTCCCAATCAAGAAGGCCGCGATTGCGGATGCTCATGCGCCGTCGGTGGCGATCCCGCTCCGCTTCGTCGTCACCGGGATTCTCTCGCTCTTCGTCGGAGTCATCTGGCTCGCGTTCCGCCCGGACATCCTCGCCACCTACCACTACAACCAATACGTCATCGCCGTGACGCACCTGTTTGTTCTCGGCTGGATCAGCTCGGTGATCATGGGTGCGATGTATCAACTCGTTCCGGTCGCGCTCGAAACCAGGTTGCACAGCGAACGGCTGGCGCGCTGGCACTTTGTTCTACACCTCATCGGCTTCGCCGGAATGGTTGCCATGTTCTGGATCTGGGACATGAAACAAGTCGGCCACTTCGGATCAATCTTCGGCGCGGGCGTCGCGCTCTTTGCGTATAATCTGGTTCGCACGCTCGCCCGGATTCCGCGCTGGAACGTCATCGCGTTCGGCATCGCATCCGCGCTGTTCTGGCTGGTGACAACCATGCTCGCCGGGCTATTTCTCGCCTCCGCCAAGTGCTGGCCGCAGATCAATCCGTTCGAGCCCACCGCCTCGATGCACGCTCACGCGCATCTCGGTGTCGTCGGCTTCTTCGTCATGATGCTCGTCGCCGTCTCCTACAAGCTCGTGCCGATGTTCACGCTCAGTGAACTCCAGAATCCCCGCCGCGCCTTCGCATCCATTGTCCTCCTGAACGCCGGCTTGCTCGGACTCTTCGTGACCATCCTGATCGGCAGCTCATGGAAGCTCGCCTTCACCCTCGTGATCATCGCCGGACTGGGTCTGTATGGACGCGAGCTGTTCGCCATTCTCCACGCCCGCAAACGTCCGGCCCTCGACTGGGGACTGAAACAGTTTCTCACCGCCATCAGCCTGCTCGTGCCGACCTCCGTGATGGCCGTCGTCCTCTGCTGGCCGAAGCTTCCGGCGACCGAACTGACCGCGCAACTGGAGAACGTTTACGGACTCGTCGCGCTGCTGGGTGTCATCACGCTCGCCATCCTCGGCATGCTCTACAAAATTGTCCCCTTCCTCGTCTGGTACACCAGCTACAGCAAACAGATCGGCCGCTCCAAAGTCCCTTCCCTGTCTGATCTGTATTCCGAACGGCTCCAGATCATCAGCTTCGCGCTGTTTATCGTGGGCCTGGCCGCCGCGAGCATCTCAACTGCTCTCAGCGCCGAACGCATTGTGCAATGGAGCTGCGTTGTGCTGGTTCTCAGTCTCGCGGTGTTCGCGGTGAACATGGGCAAGATTCTCTCGCACCTGTTCCGCCCGCGACTTGCTCCGCTGAGCATCCCGAGCCCGGCCTCACGCGTATGACGACTCCGATCATCGACGAATCCTTTGTCCTCAACGCGCTCCGGCAGGTCATCGATCCGGAGCTGGACTGCAACATCGTGGATCTCGGCTTGATCTACGACATCCAGATCGACGGCGGGAAGGTTCGGGTAACCATGACGCTGACAACGCCCGGCTGTCCGATGCATGAGAGCATCCGCTGGGGCGTTCAAAACACGCTGCTCAAACTCGAAGAGATCGATGAAGCCGAAGTGGACGTCGTATGGGATCCGCCGTGGAACCCGGCCATGATGACCGCCGCCGGACGCGAACGAACGGGTGTCGTGCTCTAGCCGATCGCGGTCAGGAAACCATCCAGTCCACAATCGACTTCTGGACGTGCAGGCGGTTCTCAGCTTGATCGAAGATCGTCTGCGCGTGCGCCTCGAACGTGACGTCATCAATTTCTTTGCCGCGATAGGCAGGCAAACAATGCATCACGAGCGCGCCGGGCTTCGCGAGCTTCACCAGAGCTTCGTTGATCTGGTAGCCGCTCATTTCCTTGATGCGCTGGGCGGACTCCGTCTCCTTGCCCATCGAGATCCAGACATCCGTGTAAAGCATGTCCGCACCTGCGGCGGCAGCGTTCAAATCCTCCGTCACGACAATCTTCCCGCCCGCCCGCTTCAAGAGATCCGCGCTCGGCTGGTAATTCTTCGGCGCAGCAATGCGCAATTCGAAGCCAAGCTTCGCTGCGGCCCAGATCCACGAGGCCGGCATGTTGCACGCGCCATCGCCGACGAAGGTCACGACCTTGCCCGCGATGGGGCCGAGCTTCTCCTGGAACGTAAAAATATCCGTGAGCACCTGGCAGGGATGCTCGTCATCGGTCAGCGCGTTGACGGTGGGAATGCCGGAATATTGCGCGAACTCCTCGACATCGCTTTGCGCGAACGTCCGGATCACCGCGCCATGAATCATCCTGCCGAGCACGCGCGCCGTGTCCTTGATCGGCTCGCCGCGTCCGAGCTGAATATCGTTCGCGTTGAGAAACATCACCTGGCCGCCCAGCTCGCGAATGCCGACCTCGAAGGAGACACGCGTCCGCGTCGATGACTTGCTGAACATCAGCGCCCAGGTCTGGCCGGCCAGCGGCTTGCGATGGGTCGCGCGGTCGCGCTTGAACACCGTGGCGTTGCGCAACACCAGTTCCATGTCGCCCCGCGACATTTTCTCAAGACTGAGCAAATGCTTCATAACAAAGTCCGCGCCCATCCAAGGGACAACGGGAAACCCCAGTTCAACGCCTGGGAAAGCAGGTGAATAGAACAGAGGTTGCCGTGAACGTCACGAAGAGATTCGTTGATTTCACGACAGGCTGGCCGCGATGGACTCGATGATCTTTATCCCCTCCTCCGCCTGCAGCCGGGTCAGGTTCAACGCAGGCAGCAGCCGGACGACTTGCGCACCGGAAGGAATCGTCAGCACGCCGGCATCGTGCAGGCGATTGACGAACTGGATGGAGGAGGTCTTTTCGACGGCGGCGAAGCCCGGGATTTTTTCCCGTTCCACCAGCTCGATGCCGAGCATGAAACCCAGTCCGCGCCCGCCCTTGATTACGCCGGGATATTTCGCGGCGAGGCGGGTGATCTCGCTCTTCAACCAATCGCCGAGCACGCGGGCGTTCTCAGCCAGGTTCTCGCGCTCGATGACTTCCATGATGCGCAACGCCACCGCACAGGCCAGCGGCGTGCCGCCGTAAGTGGTGCCGTGCGTGCCGGGCCCAAGCAGCTCCGCATGCGGTTCACGCACCCAGAACGCGCCCATCGGCATGCCGCCGCCGAGCGACTTCGCCATCGAGATGGCGTCGGGCATGAACGTCTCGCCACCGGGCACACCTTCGAGCGTGCGTTGGAAGCTTTGGAAACGGCCGGTGCGGAAGTGGCCGCATTGCACGCTGTCCATCATGAGCAGCAGTTTCTTCTCGTCGCAAAGCTGGCGCAGGCCGAGCAGGTATTCCGCGCTGGCCGGCGCGATGCCCCCTTCGCCCTGAATGCCTTCGATCAGAATGGCGACGGTCGCCGGCGAGATCGCCTCCCGCATCGCCTGGAGATCGTTGTACGGAACATGGCGGAAGCCGCTCATCATCGGCTCGAAGCCCTTCTTCACCTTGTCCTGACCGGTCGCGGCAATGCCTGCGAGCGTGCGGCCGTGAAAGGAATTCACCGCCGTCAGAATTTCGAAGCGCCCTTCGTCGTGACCGAACTTGCGCGCGAGCTTGTAGAGACCTTCATTCGCCTCCGCGCCGGAATTGCAGAAGAACACCTTGCCGGGCGCGAGCTGTTTCACCAGCGCGGCGGCGAGCCGGCCCTGCGGCTCGTTGTAATAGAGATTCGAGATGTGAACGAGCTTCTGCGCCTGTTTGGTGAGCGCGTCCGTGATCTCCGGGTTCGCGTGTCCGAGACAGCAGACCGCGATGCCGCCGCCAAGATCGAGGTAGCGCTTGCCGTTGATATCGTAAACGTAGTTGCCCGCGCCATGGCTCAGCACGATGTCGAAGCGCGCATAGGTGGGCATGACATTCTGCTGGAACAGCGCCTGGATGGCGGCCTGTTCGTTGCGAACAATCGGCGGTGGCGGCGGAACGATATCTTTCATCGAGCTTTTGTTTTAGCGACCGACGTGTCTGGTGAATACAAAAACCTTCGGGACAACCTCATTTTGAATCCTTGGGCGGCTTGCCGAGGAAATGGAGGAAGAAAGAGTAGAGTTGATCGTTCGACTCCGCGTTCGGCGAATGCTCCTTCCGATTGGTCATGACGACGCGATTGGTCGCACCAAGAATGCGGTTCACTGCGACGAGATGGTTCAGAGCCGTCCAACGCTCCGGCGGATCTTCCGCACCACCCGAAATCAAGAACGGCCGTGGTGCGATGAGCGCGTGCAGCTCGTGCAAGTCCCGGCCTTGTTCCATCATCCGCTGGTAGGCGCCGGTGCGCGGATTGGAGCGCGAGGGAATTCCCGCCTGGGGACGTTTCTCCACGGCGTCGAAGCCGAGATACCACGGCTCCCAGTAATTCACGTTTGAGCGCGTCTCATCGAAGACAATGCCAGGATCGCTCACGGCGACACAGGCGAACTTGTCCCACAACGCCCCGGCGAACATCGCCCACTTTCCACCATACGAATGCCCCACCACACCAATGCGCGAGCGGTCCACCTCCGGCAGATTCGCGAGCGCGTACCAGCAATTCGCGGCGACGTAGGCGTGAAAGGACAATGGCTGGCACTGCGCCGCACCGACCTCTGGCTTCCATGCATTGCCGCCGGGTGTGCCGACGTTCAGCGTCACGAACCCGCGTCGCGCGAGCTGATAGCCGAAGTCCCGAAACTGATTTGTGTTCAGCCCGGCGCTCGTCTCGGGCTCGTAGAAGACGACGAGCGCGGCGGGGAACGGTCCCTGGCCATCGGGAATCAACAACCAGCCTTCGCCCGATTGCTGCGGCGCGATTTCGACCCGGACCCGGTGCTGAGTGAAATTGTCCCGGCGACTCGTCGCGAGGATCTCAACTTTGGGCTTCTCGATCAGTGGTGGCCACGGTCCCATCAGCTCCATCCACTGCTGGCGAATCTCCGCGCGCCGCCTTGACCAGTCGGCGGGAGTCCGAGCGCGCGAGCCATCGGCGAACAGGAGCGGTGAACGGTAAGCCCCGGACTGATTCGTGAACTCCGTGGGCGGCTGGAAGAACGGCGCGATGGACGGCCAGGCTGGAGAGCCGGTGCTTTGCGCAAGCCCGCCCGCCAGGCTGGCGAGACAGAAACCGATCGCGACGAGCGGCCAGTTACAACACGACTTCGGTGCCCACGCCTTCATCGGTGAAGATCTCCAGGAGTACCGCGTGATTCACGCGACCATCGACGAAGGAAACCTTCTCGACGCCGGATTTGATCGCGGTCACGGCGCTGTCGACTTTCGGAATCATTCCCTTGTCCACGATGCCGGCCTGCTTCAAGCCGGGGACCTCGCTGATTTGCAGGTGGGCGATAAGCGTCGCTGGATCCTTCGGATCGCGCATCAAGCCCGGCACGTCGCTCATGAAGACGAGCCGCTTGGCGTTGAGCGCGATGGCAGCGTGCGCGGCCGAGACATCTGCGTTGCAGTTGTAAATCTTGCCGTCCTCGCCGCGCGCCGTCGGGCTGATGACCGGGGTGATCCCTTGCTCGATGCATTCGATCAATGGCGCGGTGTTTACGCCGATGACTTCGCCAAGAAAGCCAGCGTCCAGCTTCGTGCCGTCTGGCGCATCGAGTAACAGCTTGCGGCAGGTGAAGATTTCCGTGCCGGCAAAGCCTTTCGCGCGCCCGCCGAGCTCGTTGATGAGCTTCACGATCTCCGGATTGATCTCGCGCGACAGCACGCGGTCCACGATCTCGACGGTCGCCTCGTCGGTGACGCGCTGGCCCTGGACGAAGTTTGCCTTCAAGCCCGCCGCTTCCATCGCGCGCGTGATAGCCTTGCCGCCGCCGTGAACGACCACAGGGTTGATCTCGACTGCTTCGAGGAACACGATGTCGCGCGCCACGCCATGGCGCACCGCCGGGTCAGGGGAGTCCATAAAGGAACCGCCGTACTTCACGACGAACGTTTCACCGCTGAACTTCTGAATGTAGGGCAGCGCTTCCAGCAACATCGCCGCCTTCGAGATCAAGTCTTGCATCGTAAGAAGCCATAAGAAGACGAAGGAAGCTCCCGAGTCGCAAGCGAATTTCCTGCATTCGATGGGTCTGAGCACATCCTGAAACTCTCCGGATCGTACACCCGCCGCGGAATCTCGGTCACGTTCTTGACAAGGCTCGGCCAGATGAGTCACAAAGGATTCACTCGATTTCAAACCCGCTGCTGCCATGCCATGGCAGCCGTTGGGCTGCTGGCAAAACGGATACGGCGTTGACGATTCAATTTGATGAAACTGCAGTTCAAAGTCGGCAGGCCTTGTCTTGTAGGCGAGGTGAACCGGCTCGCGGCAGGGAGGAAATTGCTTTCTCAACGCCGCCGTTGCTCGAATGAGATTCTCAGGAGTTCCATTCTGGAGAAGGGCTGGACAACGCGTCACCAAATCGTCACTCTTTCCCCTCGCAAAACACATTGAACCCATTTATTCGATAAGGACACTACGATGACAGACTGGATTGGATGGTTCATGCAGGGCGACTACGGGTCGGCGCCGGTCAACTGGCCCGCGAATATTCTCGGGCTGCTGCTCGCGTTCGCCGGCGGGCAGACGATTGCGTGGGTTTACATGATGACGCACTCGGGCTTGTCCTATTCGCGCTCTTTCGTGAACGCGCTCATCATCATGCCGCTGGTGACGTGCCTCGTGATGATGATTCTCTCGAACAATCTGGTGACGGCGTTCGGCATGATGGCGGTCTTCGCAATCGTTCGCTTCCGCAACATCCTGCGCGATACACTTGATACGTCGTATATCCTGATTGTGATAGTGCTGGGCATGGCCACGGGCACGCAGAAGTTCGCCAGCGCCATCCTCGGGACGTTGATCTCCTCGCTGGCCTTGCTTTACCTTTGGTACACCGCGTTCGGCAGCCGTCATCGCTATGATTTGATTGTGAACCTGCACTGGTCGCGCTCAGTCAAGGAGCTATTCGATCTCCGCCGCGTTCTGGATCGCCACAGTTGGAAGGCGCACCAAGCCAGCCAGCGTTCCCATGAAGGCTACGAAGGCACGGACTTGTCCTACAGGTTGCTCCTCCGTGACTCCAATCGCGTGGAAGACCTCCTCACTGAACTCCGCCAGATTACCGGTGTCTCTCGTGTCACCAGCATGATGGCGGAAGACGAATCCGAACTGTGATCATGGAAAAAGATAAACTTCCCCCCATTCCTACTCCTGCAACGCAACGCTGGCGGGAGTTTCGTATTCAGTTCCTGCCCGCGCTGGTCTTCGTTGTAGTGCTGTGTGGGATTGTCTTCCTGTGGCGCAGCTACGTCCAGCCGGTGGGAGTCATCGGCTATGCGGAGACCAACGTGGTCAACGTGACCAGCCTGCAGGACGGCATGATTTCTGAGCTGCTCGTCGAGCGATTCCAATACGTCACTGCCGGACAACCCATCGCGGAAGTGGTCAATTCCGACCCTGAATTAATCAAGGCCCAGATGGCGGTGGCGCAGACAGAGTTGGATGTGCTTCGATCCCGCATGGAGCTAGATCAACGGCGGAACAATCAGGGCTATCAGCAACTCAGAGTTGATTTCATGGGCCAACAGGTTGATCGCGCTGTCGCTGAGGCCAACCTCGTCAATGCTTCCAGTAACTATTTCCGTGTGGTGGAATTGGTAAAATCCAATGTCCTGTCACAGGCAGATTTCGACCTCGCCAAGTCGAAGCGAGACGCTTTGCAGGCGGAGGTTCAAGAGCGCACACGGTTGATGGCCGATTTGCAGAGCGCGCTCGCAACCATGACCAATTTAGTGGGTGAAGCGGCTCAAGATACGATTACCGCTGCCATTGATGCAAAAGCACGTGAGCTGTCACTCATGCTTAAGCCCAGTATTCTAAAGGCGCCGATCAGCGGTATGATCAGCCTGGTCCAGCACGTCAAGGGAGAGCGCATTCTGCGCGGGATGCCGGTTGTATCCATCACTGATCCGGTGACGCGCCGCATCATCGGCTACATTCGTCAGCCCGTGACCGACGTTCCCACCATCAATGATTCCGTCCGGATCACCAGCAGCTCCCAACCCAAGGTAACCGGGACCGGCAAGATCGTGCATATTGGCGCAGGATTGGAATCGATCAATCCCGCCCTGCTCTCCGTCGATACCAAGCGGATGGAAGTAGGATTGCCGATCGTGGTCACGGTTCCGGAAGGCTTCCGTCTGCTGCCCGGTGAATATGTCAACCTGACCATCGAGCGCGCGCCCAAACAATAACAGCCGTTTAGCGTCCAGCCAAAAGGCGCCGGAGTAATCCGGCGCTTTTTATTTTGCCGCAACCCCTTCGATGGCGAGCAGCCGGCGTTTCCAATCGAGACCGCCGGAGAACCCTCCCAGCCGCCCGTTCGCCGCGAGAACCCGGTGGCACGGCACCAGGAATGGAATCGGGTTTGCGCCACAGGCTCCACCAATGGCGCGCGCGGCCAGCGGTTTGCCTAGAACTTTTCCGATGGCGGCATAAGTCTTCGTTTCGCCGGGAGTGATCCGCAAGAGGGCTCGCCACACATTTTGTTGGAACGCAGTGCTTCCCTCCCAATCCATCGGCGGAAGCGCCCGCGGTTTGCGTCCCGCCATCACATCGCCCAGCGCTGACTCGGTGAGCTGCAACCAGCGTTGCTGGCGCGGGTCCATTGGCGCTTGCTGCGTCGCGATCGATTTCCGCACCGCCTTCTTCCCCGGAAACTCAAGCCGCTTCAAACCACGGCTGGAGAACTCCGCCACGAAGCTGCCTTCCGTTGTTTCTATCACCGCGCATCTGGTCATTTCATTTACCTTTCCAAAGAAAGATGGTGGCCACGATCCCGATCACGACAATGATCGCTCCGAGCACAGTGAGTATTGGAATCCCTGATATTTGCATGACCTGGCTAATGTCGGCGGACGATGAAGGCGATCAATCCCCACAACACAGCCAGGAGCGTGACGGCGAAGAAGATGAAACGATTGCGGGCGACCCGCTTCTCGTAGCGCAATGGGCGCAAGCCCTGAATGCTGCCTGCGGACAGGTAATGCACGAGCTTGGGATTTGACGTCACCGGACCCTTGAAGTGGTTCTTCAGGCGCTTCCAGGCTGAAGCCAGATCATACTTGCGCACCCCCAGATCGTTGTAGTGCGCAGGAGTCGCGGATTCCATTTCCGACTGAATCCGGCTCTGGCCCACTTCTTCAAATATCGGCTCTTGTGACGGCGTCGTGGTTCCTGGGGGTGCTGCTCCATGCGGGAGAGCGGTGGAGCGGAGGCGTGGATGAGAAGCCGGGGCGACAGCGGGACGCGCAACTGCAGTATCCGATGGCAGTGTGACCGGGGAAGACGGAGAGGAAGGCGAGACCTCTCCCGAGTTTTTCTTGGCAGCGAGCTTCTTGATCTCAGATTCGAGCGCGGCAATCTGGCCCGTCAGCAGCTTGGCCCGCTCAGAAATGGGATCAGGCTTCTTCTTGAACAATCCCATGACAGATGCGCCTCAGTGGCGCAGCAGAAGCACCAGGACAATGATGACGCCAACCAAGGCAACCGGCCAGGTCAAGGCCAGCCCCATCTTGCAGAGCTCGGCGTAACTCCGTTCGCGAAGAACATTCGGCGCAAACGGGTCCGAAGGTGACGCCGGTTCAGACGTGGCAGATTGGGGCGAGTCCCCGGTGATGATCGCAAACTTCAAGCGGGCGGAGTTCCATTCCATGCGGGCGTTCTCGATGGTGGTCAGCGCCCGGGTCAGCTCCGTGTTGAAATTGTCCCGCGTCCACGACTCTTCGTGGACAGACTGCACCTTGACGAGGGATTCGCGCAGATCGAGGAGAGCCTTGGCCATTTGTTCCGCCTCGCGCCGCGCCGCGAACTCCGCTTCCTCCAGCAGGCCGATGCCGCGGGTGAGATGTTGCTCCATTTCCTGCCTGCCCTTGGTGAATTCATTCTGCCGACGGCGGGTTTCTTCGAGGTCCGCGCGTTCGCGTTCCAGCTCCTGCTGCGCGCGGCGGAGTTCGGCGAGCTTGTTATGCATGTCGCCCACCTTGGCTTCGACCTCTGCTCGGGTCGGAGCGCGACTGGTGTCACTGGCGAAGGCAGGAACGGCGGTGGCCACAGAGGTGCCTGTCCGTTGCGCAGATTGAAAATCGCTGTCCACAAACTCCGAAGGATCGTATTCCGAAGCCATGCGCGGACTCTAGTCACCGGCAGTATTGGTGTAAAGCGGAGTGTGTGCCCAGTTGAGGATCCGTCAAATGCAGCTCGAAACCGCGCTCAGTTATGGGCGCTTGCGGTGGCTGAACTTACCGAATCTTCCCGCCTTCGTTCGAGAGGATCGCTCGCAGTGAATCTCCGCTTGTCTTGCCCGGATCTCGGTCGTAGTTTTTTTGCGTGGCGAATAGCAAAGGTTTGGCGAGGCGTGTCGCCTGCGCTTGGGAGGTTTCTAGTTCCTCTATCTCATTTGCAATGCGCTCCCCGTCGCCTCTCACACCATGATTGAACTCATTCAAATCCCATGGAGCCCCTATTGCCTCGTCCAGAAACGCATCCTGGACTACAGCGGCGCGCGCCATAAAGTGGTCAACGTTCCCCCTTCCGACCGCTCCTTGATCTGGCGTCTTAGCAAAGAACGCTACTATCAAGTGCCGGTCATCAAGGACGGCAAGAGCGTCATCTTCGAGATCGATGAAAACTCCCAGGTCATCGCGAAGTATATCGACGCCAAGCTCAAGCTCGGACTCTTTCCAAAACAGTGGGACGGGCTGCAACGCATCCTCTGGCGTTACATCGACAACGACCTGGAAGGCGCAACGTTTCGCCTGAATGATTCACACTTTCGAGAGTTTGTTCCGGCCTCGGAGCAATTGAACTACCTCCGTTTCAAGGAGCGGAAGTTCGGGCGCGGCTGCATCGACCAGTGGCGTACCGACAGCAAACAGTGGCAGGCGCAACTGGCGACGCTGTTGATCCCCTTCGAGCAGATGCTCGGCACGCGGGATTTCCTCCTGGACGATCAGCCGCGTTTTGTGGACTTCGATCTCTGGGGCATCCTCGCGAACTTTCTTTACTCCGGCCACTATCGCCTCCCCGCTGAACACCCGAAGCTCATGCAGTGGCACCGGCGCATGAGCACCATCCGTCATTCAAAATCTTAGACGTACTTGTGAAAAACTACATCCTCGATACCAACGTCCTTCTTCACGATCCCAATTCGATCCTCAGCTTCAAACAGAACTTCGTCCTCATTCCCATTGAAGTGATCGAGGAGATTGACCACTTCAAGCGCGAATCCAGCGAGCTCGGTCAGAATGCGCGCGCCGTCTCCCGCATGCTCGATGGCTTCCGCAACGGCGGCAGCCTGAGCGAAGGCGTGGCCCTTTCCAACGGTAGCCGGCTTCGCATCATTTTCAACCAGACCAAGTCGAAGCTGCGGACCGGGCAGATCGCCATCGCCGGCAGCACCAGCGTGGACAGCCGGATCATCGCCCTCGCGCTGAGCGTCCAGCGCAGCACGCCAAAGCTGCCCACGATCCTTGTCACGAAGGATATCAACATGCGCCTCAAGGCCGACGCGCTCGGCCTGCCTGCCGAAGACTACGAGAGCGATCGGATCAACATCTCCGAGCTCTACACCGGTGTCTTCGATCTGACCGTGCCCGCCGCCAAAATGGCGACGTTCAGGAACACGGGCGAACTCGAACTCGCCGGCACCAAGACTTACTTCCCCAACGAATATTGCACTCTCATCGAAGAAGGGAGCACCAAACGTACTGCGCTCGCGAAAGTCGATGCGACCGGGAAGAAGCTGATTCCGATCATCGACATTCGCGAAGGCATCTGGGGCATCAAGCCGCGCAATCGCGAGCAATGCTTCGCCTTCGACGCGCTGCTGGATGACAAGGTGAAACTCGTCACGCTGATGGGCAAAGCCGGCACCGGCAAGACGCTCATGGCCATGGCAGCCGGGCTCAAGCGCACCGTCCACGACCGCGAATACCGGCGCGTCGTCGTCGCCCGTCCCACCGTCGCTCTCGGGCGCGAGATTGGTTTCCTTCCTGGCACGCTCGAAGAGAAGCTCGGCCCGTGGATGCAGCCGATCCACGACGCGCTCGAGATGCTGAGCGATCTGAACATGGGCCATGAACACCGGCGCAGCGCAGACCTGATGCGTTCGGGCGCAATCGTCGTCGAAGCGTTGAGCTACATCCGCGGGCGCAGCATCGCCAGCCAGTTCATGGTCATTGATGAGTCGCAGAACCTCACGCCGCTCGAAGTGAAAACCATCGTCACCCGCGTCGGCCACGGCACGAAGATCGTCTTCACCGGTGATCCGTATCAAATCGACAACCCTTACGTGGACGGCTCCTCCAACGGCTTCAACTACATCATCAGCAAATTCCGATCGCAACCGCTCGCTGCCCACATTGAACTGCAGAAGGGCGAACGCTCTGAGCTCGCAGAGCTTGCGGCGAACATTCTGTAACAGGATCTGAAGCAGCGATCGTCCATTCGCTTTGGACGACATCTCCAGTCTGGGTTTGTGGCATTCGTTGCAGGGTGCGCTTGTCGTTGATTGCCCCGCCATCGCCAAGTTTGGTCGTGGCAAAATAGCGTCCCGACCTGAATTCCAGCCTTCATCGAACAGTCCCTATTGTATTCAGAACAACGGTTCGTGAACTTCAAATGAACATGCGTCCCTTTCACTTCGGCGTGTCGATGCTCGTGGTGTCCGCTTTCTTCGCGGCAAAGAGTCCGGCTTGGAGCGCGGCGGCGTCTCCTCAAGTTGAGTTCAATCGCGACATCCGTCCGCTCTTCGCCAAGCACTGCACGGCCTGTCATGGCGGCGTGAAGACGGCGGGAAAGATTTCGTTCCTCTATCGCGACAAGGCGCTGGCGGAAGGCAAGTCCGGTGAACGCGCCATCGTGCCGGGCGACGAGGCGAAGTCTGAAGTGATGCGCCGGGTGTTATCGAAAGATCCGGACGACGTGATGCCGAAGCCCGATCACGGCCCACGACTGACCGACAAAGAGATCGCAACGCTTCAGCAATGGATCAAGGAAGGCGCGAAGTGGAGCGAGCATTGGTCGTTTGTGCCGCCGGAGGAGCCTGAGAAACCGAAGCTCAAAGGCAAATCGTGGGCAACGACCTCGGCGGATCATTTTATCCTCTCGCGCCTCGAAGCGGAAGGATTGAAGCCATCGCCTGAAGCCACGCCTGCCGAATGGCTGCGCCGCGTGTCGCTGGATTTGACCGGCCTGCTGCCGACACGGGAGGAATACGAGCTCTTCGTGAAGGATCGCCGGAAGAACGCCGCTGCCGCGAAGGCGCACGTGGTGGATCGTCTGCTGGCCTCGCCGCAATTCGGCGAGCGCTGGGCGTCCATGTGGCTCGACCTCGCGCGCTACTCGGACACGTTCGGCTATGAGAAGGATCCGCACCGCGACATCTGGCCCTGGCGCGACTGGGTTATTCGCGCGCTCAACGCCGACGTACCGTTCGATCAATTCACCATAAAACAGCTCGCTGGAGACTTGCTGCCGAACCCGACAGCGGATGATTTGCTGGCGACGGCGTTTCATCGCAACACGCAGAACAACACGGAAGGCGGCACGGACGACGAGGAGTATCGCACAGTCGCCGTGCTGGATCGCGTGAGCACAACGTGGACGGCGTGGAACGCGACGACCTTCGGCTGCGTGCAGTGTCACTCGCATCCATACGATCCGTTTCCGCACCGCGACTACTACAGGTTCGCGGCGTTCTTCAACAACACGGAGGACTGCGATCAGAACGATGACTATCCGCGCTACACCTTCGCCGATGACCCGGCGAAACGTGATGAGAGCGCTCGGCTTCAGCGCGAATCGCGGCGGCTGCGCGAGCAGTTGAATGCGGATGCGCAGGCTCTCTCGGCGAAAGTCACCGACTGGAAACCATTGGTTCCAACTGAAGCAAAGGCCAGTGGCGGCAATCTCACCATTGCTTCGGATGGCCGTATCAACGCCAGTGGCACGCTTCCCATCTCGGTGAAATACACGCTCACCATTCCGGTGGTTGCGGGCATGACGGCGATCAAGATCGACATCTTCCCCGAATCGGACAATCCGAAGAACGCGCCGGAACGCGGGCAAATCTTCTCGAAACTCACCGCTGCGCTGGTGGTGCCCGGTGCGTCGAATCAGCCCGTGAAGCTGAAGGAGGTAATCGCGGACTATCTGGCTGGCCCGCGCGATCCACGGAAGGTTATCGAAGGGGAAGGCGGCTTCGGCAGCTATCCGGTGATGTCGGGTCCGCGCTGGGGAATCGTGGTTTTGGATGAGCCGTTGATGGCCCCGGAGAGAGCGACGGTGGAGTTGGTTATCGAGCACGGTGTCGCGTCGAACTCCGGAGTGCAAGGTTGTCCACTCAAACATTTCGCGGTGTCGGCGACCAAGGATACGAGGCTCACGGACTTTGTCAGCTCCACCGCGCGAGCCGAGGCGTGGAACAACTGGCGCACGGTAAACTTCAGTCTCAAGAAGATCCCAGGCACCAGCGTGCCGGTGATGATCGAGCGCTCGCGGCCTTCCGCTCGCGAGACGCGCGTATTCATCCGGGGCAATCGCCTCACGCGCGATGAGGTCGTGCTGCCGGGCCTTCCCGATGTTGTGCAACCGCCGAAGAAGGATGGCCCACTGGATCGTCTCGACATGGCGCGCTGGCTGGTCGGCAACCAGAATCCGCTCGCCGCCCGTGTGCTGGCGAATCGCCTGTGGGCGGAGATGTTCGGCCACGGCATCGTCGAGACACTGGAAGACTTCGGAACGTCCGGTGCGAAGCCGACGCATCCCGAGTTGCTCGACCATCTCGCGCTCCGACTGCGCGGCGAGCTGAAGTGGTCGGTAAAGAAATTCCTGCGCGAGATCGCGCTCTCCGCCACCTACGCCCAAAGCTCGCGCACCACGCCGAAGCTGCTGGAGAAGGACGCGGCAAATCATCTTTACGCGCACGGCCCCCGGTCGCGCCTGACCGCCGAGATGGTGCGCGACCAGGCGCTCACCGTGTCGGGCCTGCTCTCGACGAAACAATTCGGGCCACCGGTATTCCCGCCACAGCCGGACGGAGTGTGGAGCACGGTTTACAGCGGCGAGAAGTGGAACACTTCGACGAACGAGAACCGTTTCCGCCGCAGCGTTTACACCTACAGCCGGCGCACGGCGGGTTATCCGCTATTCCTCACGTTCGATGCGCCGATGCGAGACTTCTGCACGGCGCGGCGTCTGCCCAGCAACACGCCGTTGCAATCCCTCGCCGTGTTGAACGATCCGGCCTTCATGGAAATGGCGCAGGCGTTAAGCAATCGCATGGAAAGAGATGGTGGTTCGCCGCGCCAAAAGATCGAACGCGGCTGCCGTCTGCTCACGCTCGGTGAGCCACCGCGCGCGATGGTGAACAGCCTTGCCAAACTCTATGACGGCGCGCTGGCTGATTATCGCGCAGACGAGGACGCCGCTGCGAAACTCGGCGCGACACCCGAGCAGGCTGCGCTCGTGCTCGTTGCCAATACGCTCTTGAACCTCGATTCATTTCTGACTCGTTGACGCATGAACCTCTTCCAACAACTCGAATATGATTCACTGCTGCACAGGACGCGGCGGCATTTCCTGCGGGATTGCACCACAGGAATCGGCGCGCTTTGGCTCGCGAGCATGACGGGCCGGGCGTGGGGCGCCGAGGGCGTGCTCAAGAGAGATCCGGCGCATCCGCTCCTGCCCAGCGCGCCGCAGTTGCCGGGGAAAGCCAAGCGGGTGATCTACCTGCACATGGCGGGTTCACCGAGCCAGTTGGAACTGTTCGATCACAAGCCGGAGCTCGCGAAGATGGATGGGAAGGATTGCCCCGACTCGTTTCTCAAGGGCAAACAGTTCGCGTTCATCCAGGGTGTGCCGAAGATGCTTGGGTCGCAGTATCCGTTCAAACAACACGGCAAGAGCGGGCAGTGGGTTTCGGATCGAATGCCTCAGTTCGCGACCGTGGCGGATGACGTGTGCTTCATCAAATCGATGTACACCGACCAGTTCAACCACGGCCCCGCGCAACTTCTCATGCACACGGGTACTCAGAATCCCGGCTGGGCGAGCACCGGCGCTTGGGCGACGTATGGCCTCGGCTCGGAGAATCAAAACCTGCCGGGCTTCATCGTGCTGACCAGCGGCGGCAAGAATCCGGATGCGGGCAAATCCGTGTGGGGCTCGGGCTTTCTACCGTCCGTCTATCAAGGTGTGCAGTGCCGCTCGCAAGGCGATCCGGTGTTGTTCCTCTCCAATCCGCCCGGCATCACTCGCGGCCTGCGCCGTCGCACGCTGGATGCGATTGGAGAAATCAATTCAAAGTCCGCGAAGGAGTCGGGTGATCCCGAGACTCTCACGCGCATCGCGCAGTATGAACTCGCGTTCCGCATGCAGGTGGATGCGAGCGACGCCTTCGACATCAAGCAGGAGCCAGCGGGGATTCACGCGCTCTACGGCACGCAGCCCGGCAAGGAATCTTTTGCGAACAACTGCCTGCTGGCGCGGCGGTTGGCCGAGCGCGGGGTGCGTTACATCCAGCTCTTCGACTGGGGCTGGGACAGCCACGGTGCGGGGGAGAACGAGGCGCTCAGCCACGGCTTCAAGGACAAGTGTCAGAGCGTGGATCGTCCGCTCATGGCGTTGATTACCGATCTGAAACAGCGCGGTCTTTTCGAAGACACGCTCATCGTCTGGAGTGGCGAATTTGGCCGCACGCCGATGCGTGAAAACCGAAACGGCGTGGAGATGAAGTTCGTCGGGCGCGATCACAACCCTGGTGCGTTCACACTTTGGATGGCGGGCGGTGGAGTGAAAGGCGGCTTCAGCTACGGCGAGACGGACGACTTCGGCTACCAATCCGTCATCGACAAGGTTTCCGTCCACGACTTCCACGCCACATTGTTGCAACTGCTCGGTTTCAACCACATGAAGTTCACCTATCCGGTTTCCGGCGTAAACATGCGGTTGACCAATGTGACCAAACCCGGCAGCGAAGTGGTGAAGGCTGTCCTAGCGTAAGCTGCAAGCTCCTGACGTTCGGAGCGAGCGCTACGAATCGTCAGTTGAATCGGGCTGGCAAAAGAGTCAGGGCAATCCGAGTCCGGATTGCCCTGTCGAGGAAGAGTTCTTTTGAAACCGGGTTACTTCTTCTCGCCGGCTGGCTTGGGCCCGATGCGCAGGGAAACGAGCTCAAGCTTGCCGCCTTCGACTTCACGATACGCCCCGCCGACTTCTTCACCGACAGTCGTATCCGTCAGAGTGGCCGGTTTCCCTGCCTTCATGATCTTGGTGGTCGAGGCAGCGTGAAACTTGCGCTCGCCCACAGTGAGAACCTTTGCGTCCTTATCCACGGAGGCAACTTTTCCGTGAAACGGGATGGAACGCGGTGCCTTCGCCGCAGGCTTCTCGGCGGGAACCGGCTTGTCTGCCCCGATGGAACGGGGCGCTGAGAACGAGGTGAATGCAGCAATCAGGCAGAGTGCGATGAGAGTTTTCATTTTTTTGTGAGATGACTGTTGTCTTTGATTTTCCGTTTTACCCCTTTTGGGACGAGATAAGACTACTCGCATGAACAGTTGTTTGTGAAGACTTTTGTTTGGCGGTGTTAGAGAATCCTGTAGAACACGAGATGACCGTCGGCGAGTCTGGCGAGTGGCGTTGTCGGTGACTACGCGGAGAAGAGGTTGGTTCGATGTTTGCTAAGCATCCAGCATGAGCCAATACATACTGGTGGTGGATGATGAAGAACAGATTCGTGAACTCATCGCGATTTACCTGAGGAAACAAGGTTTCGACGTCTCATCCGAAGAATCGTCAGCAGCGACTCTGGCATCCCTTCGCCAACGGACTCCCGACCTTATTGTGCTCGATATTGGTCTAGCGGACGAAGACGGGCTGCGGCTTCTGGTGGATATCAAGAAGGAGCACCCGAACGTGAAGGTGATCATGCTTACCGGCATGGGTTTTGTCGAAGATCTCCTGCAAGAAGCGGTGCAGAAGGGAGCAGACGGCTATGTCAGCAAGGTGTTGCCGCTGGATGAACTGCTGATGGCGATCCAGCGAGCGTGCAAGCCAGCCCAAGAACTGCAAGGTGCCGCCTGAGCGGACGAAGGCATCAGGCCACAACAAGCACAGCCACTTGCTGTGAACTATTTTCCCGTTCCGGCAAATAATTCCCGTCAGCCCGGGATTTAGGCCAAGGCTTCTTCGATCTCCAAGAAGCCCTGCAACTGACGGATCCGCGTCGGATGGCGCATCTTCCGCAACGCCTTCGCTTCGATCTGGCGAATACGCTCGCGAGTGACCTTGAATTGCTTGCCGACTTCTTCAAGGGTTCGGGAGTAGCCATCACCAAGTCCAAATCGGAGCTCCAACACCTTTCGTTCGCGTTCCGTAAGGCTGGAAAGCACATCGCTCAGCTTGTCCTTCAACAAGCTGTAGCTCGTCATGTCAGACGGGTTTTCGGCGGACTTGTCCTCAATGAAATCGCCGAAATTGGTATCTTCGCTGTCGCCGACGGGTGACTGCAAGGAGATCGGCTGTTGCGC
Source organism: Pedosphaera parvula Ellin514 (assembly GCA_945872975.1). Lineage (GTDB taxonomy): Bacteria > Verrucomicrobiota > Verrucomicrobiia > Limisphaerales > JADJPG01 > JADJPG01. The sequence goes on along the minus strand of CAMCCU010000022.1, from coordinate 4,497 downwards.
CATCTTGAGCACGGCGCGAACCCGCTCCACCGGCATCTGCATCTCGTCCGCGATTTCCTCCGGAGTCGCTTCACGACCGAAATCCTGAATCAACTGCTTCTGCACCCGCATCAGCTTGTTGATCGTTTCGATCATGTGAACCGGGATACGAATGGTGCGAGCCTGATCCGCGATTGAGCGCGTGATGGCCTGGCGAATCCACCAGGTCGCGTAGGTCGAGAACTTGTAGCCACGACGGTATTCGAACTTCTCCACCGCCTTCATCAACCCCATGTTCCCTTCCTGAATCAGATCGAGGAAGGAAAGGCCGCGGTTGGTGTACTTCTTGGCAATGGAAATCACGAGGCGAAGATTCGCCTCCACCATTTCCGTCTTCGCCTGAAGCGCCCTGGCTGCGAAATGCTTCAATTGCTCGTAAGCCTTCAGGTATTCCTCGTAAGGCATCCGGACAAACTCTTCCAACGCTTTGATCTTTCGCTGCTCGCCCTGGATAATCTGCTGCTGCTGGGCGGACTTGCGGTGCGCTTCCATTTCAAGAATCGCGCGGGCACTCAACTGGATCTTGTCGTGAATATTCTCCGCAACCAGCGCCATTTCTTCGATGACCTTCTGCTTGAAATAGAACTTCGGGAAAGAGTCCTGCAACTTCTTGTCCAGCTTGGCGAACTCCGCATGACTCTTGTCGCGTTTGGCCTTGTTGGCCGCGCCCTGCCATTCGGCATACTTGTCGTCCACCTGGAGATCCAGCACGCGAACCACTTTGACCAGCTTGCGCAAGTCCTTGAGATGGTTCTCGCGGTTCTCGATCTTCTTATCGACGATCACGCGGTCAAAACGCTCCTTCGGCGGCTCTGAAATGAGCTTCTCCGCCAAGGCGATGTGTTCTTTCCCGGAGAAGCCGAAGCTGTAAATGATCCGCTTGAGCTCGTTCTCCGCCGTTTCAATACGCTTTGAAATTTCGACTTCCTGCTCGCGCGTCAGCAGCGGCACCTGCCCCATCTGCTTCAGATACATCCGGACCGGATCGTCCAGAATATCGAGGCGGCTCTTGTCCTCTGGTTCCTCCTCGGGTTCCGGTTGCTTGACGCGGTCAACATCAGACTGGTCCACAATCTCGATCTCGAGATTGCGCAGCTTGATGTACATCTCGTCCATCTCCTCGGCCGAAATTGGGGAATCGGCCAGCGCATCGCCGATGTCATTGTGGGTCAGATAGCCCTGCTCCTGCGCCAGGCGCAACAGCTCCTTGACCTTTTCGGTCAGATCCACGCCAGACGCGCTCTTAATGGTCCCGATTGACTGCTGCGCCTGCGCCAGCTGAGCTTCATTGGCCGGCGTCGTGCCAGCCCCATGGCCGTTTAGAGCCGTGGCAAGTTTGCCCAAAGGAGATTTCGCCGCCGTGGCGGATTCCGGAGCGTTCTTCTTGGCGGATGACCGTGGCGCTTTGGCAGAATCATCCTTCTGGGTTTTCCGGACAGTTTTCGGGGCAGTTTTCGGGGCAGTTTTCGGGGCGGCCAGCTTGGCCTTTGATTTCACCATAGGTAAATAGATTCGATGCGTGAACAGGACTCGAACTTCAAAAGAGCCATGAAATATGATTAACGACGTGTTAGCCGTCAAGTGAGGAATCGCCCGGATGGCAGACAGGTATCGGACTCCACCCTCGTCCGGGCCAAAATCATAGCCCCGCTGACCGACAATTCCAGATTGTCACCCCGCCTCGCGTGCTGTTTGATGCGCGGCCATGACAAACGAAGAAGCTCTCCAACTGTTCCGCCAGACCGGTGCCCTCCTGGAAGGCCACTTCCTCCTCCGCAGCGGCTTGCACAGCCGGCAGTTCTTCCAATGCGCCCTCGCGCTCCAGCAGATGCCGATCGTCGAGAAGTTCGGCGCGGCACTGGCGGCAAAGGTCCGTCCGCTTGGCGCAGTCACCGTCGTCGCGCCAGCCATGGGCGGACTGGTCATCGGTCAGGAAGTCGCACGACAACTTGGTCTTCGCTTTATCTTCGTGGAGAAGGAGGAAGGCAAACTCGTCCTGCGCCGCGGCTTCAAGTTCGCGCCGGGTGAGAAATGCCTCATCGTCGAAGATGTCGTGACCAAAGGCGGCCGGGTGCAGGAGACCATCGATATCGTTCGTGGGAATTGCGGTGAAGTGACCGGTATCGCGATGCTGGTTGATCGCTCCGACGGCACGCTGAATCTAGGCGCTCCGACGCATAGCCTGATCAAGCTCCACGTCGAGGCATTCCCTGCGGACAACCTGCCGCCGGATCTGGTCAAAACACCAGCAGTGAAACCTGGGAGCAAGTGAGCTATGGGGATGGATGGAGTCGAGATCGTCATGACCGTTGAAGAACGGTTTGGTATCGAGATTTCGAATGATGAGGCGGAACGCATCGTGAAACCTCGTGAGCTGATCGAACTGATTGCAACGAAAGTTCACGCCGCGCCCGACTCGGTCTGCCTGTCCCGCCGGGCGTTTCATAAAGTCCGCCGAGCGCTGGTCAAGGACTTCAACATCTCGCGCCAAACGGTCCAGCCGTCATCTCGGTTCAAGGATTTGTTTCCGGCAGGCGGGCGGCGAGAGCGATGGATCGCGCTCCGCCACCGTCTCGGAGCCGCGCGCTGGCCGGAGTTGCAGCTTCCGATGACTGCCGGGCTCTTGGCAATTTCCTCCGGGCTGGCGGCGGTGTATTGCAGCCTCGCGTTCGTTTCAACGCCGTTATTTCCAGCCCTTGGGATTGCAGTGATTGCGGGAGTGATCTGGATATTTCGTGCCTCGTGCCTGCGGATTGCCTTTCCTCACAGTTCCGATTCGGTCGGAGGACTGGCACATTTCCTCGCCGGACAGGCTCCAGAGACCCTCGGATACATGGAACAAGCATGGTCCCGCCACGAGATCGCCATGGCGGTTCGCGAGATCGTAATCGATGTCATCGACTGCGAGAACTACTCGGAAGATGCTCGCTTCGTCGAAGACTTGGGACTGAGCTGAAGAACATGCCTACGATCACCAACCTCGTCGTCCGAGACATCCGCTTTCCCACCTCGCGCCAGCTCGATGGATCGGACGCGATGAATCCCGATCCCGATTACTCCGCCGCCTACGTCATTCTCGAAACCGACGGCCCGCATCAGGGCCACGGGCTCACATTCACCATCGGACGCGGGAATGAGATCGTTGTTGCCGCCATCCGCGCGCTCGCGCCGCTGATCGTCGGACGTTCGCTCGCCTCCATCACCACGAACCTCGGCGAGTTCTGGCGGCACATCACCGGCGACAGCCAGCTCCGCTGGATCGGTCCCGAGAAAGGCGCGATCCATCTTGCCACCGCCGCCGTCGTGAACGCCGTCTGGGATCTCTACGCCAAGAGCGAAGGCAAACCGCTCTGGAAGCTCCTCGCCGACATGACGCCGGAGGAACTCGTTCGCTGCATCGACTTTCGCTACATCACGGACGCGCTCACGCCGCAGCAAGCTTGCGAGCTCCTCCAACGCCTCGCGCCCACCAAAGCCGCCCGCGAAGCCGAGATGCGGGAACGCGGTTACCCGGCTTACACGACGAGCGCGGGCTGGCTCGGCTATTCCAACGACAAGCTCCGCCGCCTCTGCCGCGAAGCCATCGCGCAAGGCTGGAATCATCTGAAGATCAAAGTCGGCCGCGACCTCGACGACGACATCCGCCGCTGCACCATCATCCGCGAGGAGATTGGTTGGGTTCGAAAGCTGATGACCGACGCGAATCAGGTCTGGGACGTGCCTCAAGCCATCGAATGGATGAAACACCTCGCGAAGTTCAAGCCATGGTGGATCGAAGAACCGACCAGCCCGGACGACGTCCTCGGCCACGCTGCCATCGCTCGCGCCATGGAACCGCTCGGCATCGGCGTCGCCACTGGCGAGCACTGCCAGAACCGCGTCGTCTTCAAGCAGCTCATGCAGGCGGATGCGATTCGCTTCTGCCAGATCGATGCCGCTCGTCTCGGCGGTGTGAACGAAGTTCTCGCCGTGCTCCTGCTCGCCGCGAAGTTCGGCATCCCCGTCTGCCCGCACGCGGGCGGCGTCGGGCTGTGCGAATACGTCCAGCACCTTTCCATCTTCGACTACATCGCCGTCAGTGGCTCAACGGAGAACCGCGTCATCGAATACGTCGACCATCTCCACGAGCACTTCCTCGATCCAGTGACGATGCGCAACGGCTGCTACCTGCCTCCGACGAAACCCGGCTACAGCATCGAGATGAAGTCTGAGTCGCTCGCCCAGCACGAGTTCCCGAACGGCCCGGCGTGGAAACGCTGACGGCGCGCAGCGATGTCCGAAGGTAGAGCCTGCCGCGCTGCGGCGGGCCCCGCCCGCGAATCAGCGGGCGGAAGGGTTGAGGAGCTCAGACGCGTGCTTACCTATTCACCACGCGCCGCTGATGCGCGGCGCGGGTCAGGCGCAGCGCGCCTGACCCCTACCTGGCAACGCTCACTCGTAGATTTCGTACACCGTTCC